>JASKKH010000047.1 GCA_030154265.1 Clostridia bacterium | reverse complement strand
TTTCACTTATTTAGTGAAAATTTTAAAAGATGATAAACGATTTTGTACCGAGCAATTTACGTCTTTGTTTTGATAATGCATGAATGATTCAGGAATAATCAAAAAAATATATTTTTTTTTTGAAAATTAAGAAGGAATTTTAAAAAAACATGTTGAATGTAGAATATTAAATACAGCATGCCGAATTCTAAAGGAGGTTTTTTGCATGAAAATTACAAATGTTGAAGCAATTACGCTTTCGGTGCCAATCGAAAATCAAATTAAAGCACCAATCAGTATCCCATATGCTGATGAATTAGAGAAAGTCATTTTTAAAGAGTACCGTACTACACTAGTAAAAGTGACAACAGACGAAGGAATTACTGGTTATGGAGAATGTATGGTTCGTCTTTCTCCGACATCTACTCGGGATATTGTTGAGTACATAAAACCAATACTAATTGGTAAAGACCCCATGGATACCGAATACATCTGGGAATTAATGTTTGGCACAATGATGAATAGAGGACACTATCAAGGTTTTTATATTGAAGCTATAAGTGGTATTGATGTAGCTTTATGGGATATAAAAGGAAAAGCCTTAAATCTTCCTCTTTATAAATTAATAGGTGGTAATAGTAATCCTAAAATCTGGGCGTATGCATCATCTATAAGATTTAGAGGAATGGAAACTATGTTAGCAACAGCTCAGAAGTTTGTTGAACAAGGTTTTACTGCTATGAAAATTAAAATTGGGCAGGGCTATGAAACAGATGTTATGGCTGTTAAAGCTGTTCGAGAACATGTTGGTGATGATATAACTTTGATGGTTGATGCTAACTGTGGGTATGATGTTAAAACTGCTTTAAAAATCGGTAGAGAATTAGAGAAATATAATATTAGATGGTTTGAAGAGCCAATTTCCCCAGAAGATTATGAAGGATATAGGAGACTATCGGAAAGCTTAGATATTCCTATTGCTGCTGGTGAAGCCCATTTCCTTAGATATGGTTTAAAAGAATTAATTGTTAGAGGTAAAGTAGATATTATTCAGCCTAACGTATGTAGAGCCGGAGGAATTACCGAGTGTCTAAAAATCCATGGATTAAGTAGTTCCTTTAACGTACCTTACTTAGTTCATACTGGTAGTTCATCTGCAGTATGTATTGCTGTTTCCTTACAGTTAGCAGCTGCCTTTAAAGATTGCTTTATTTTTGAACATATGCAAAGTGACTGGTCAAAAGATCAGAGAAATCCTTTAAGATGGGATTTAACTCCACTACCTATAAAATCCTTTGAAAATGGTTTTATTGAGCTTGAAGATAAGCCTGGTGTAGGGTTAGAAATTAATGAAGAAGTTATCGCAAAACATAGAGTTTAAGGAGGTTTGTACATAATGTTTTTAGTTGATAATGGCTTTAATTTTGATGCCAGATTAAATTTGAGATTTAAAGCTGGTATAGTAAAAAAAATAGGTAACGAATTAGCTGCAATGGGTTTAAAAAAAGTTTTAATTGTAACAGATCCAGGTGTTTTAAAAGCAAAATTGCATGAAAATTTAGTATCTTCCTTAAATGAAGAAAATATTGAATATGGAATTTTTTCTGAAGTTGAGCCTAATCCAAGGGATACAACTTGTGAAAAAGCCGCTGAAATGGCTAAAGAAATGAATATAGACGCCGTAATCGGAATTGGTGGAGGGAGCTCCTTAGATACAGCAAAATGTGTTGGATTTTTACTAACTAATCCAGGTCGTGTTAAAGATTATAATGGAAAAAACAAAGTCAAAAATGAACCTGTGCCCATAATAGCAATACCTACTACAGCAGGGACAGGTAGTGAGGTAACTGCCAATGCGGCTATTACTGATGCAGAACAACATATAAAAATGTCAGTTCGTTCTCCGAAGATAATTCCTCAATTAGCAATACTTGACCCGGAATTATTAAAAACTTTACCACAACATATTGCAGCATTTAGCAGTATGGATGCTTTAATTCATGCAGTAGAAAGCTTCTTATCTAGAAGATCTACTACCATAACCGATTTCTTTAACTTAAAGGCTATTGAATTGTTAAGTAAATACATAAGGCCTTTTTATGCAGAACCTTCAAATACGGAAGCTGCCGGTAACATGCTATTTGGAAGCATGTTTGCAGGGTTAGGTATAAGTAATACAGGTACAGGTAATGCCCATGCTTTAGGTAGAGCATTAGGTGGAGAATACGATATGGCCCATGGTCTTGCATGTTCCGTTGTTTTCCCTTATGTAATGAAATATAATGCCATGGCTCGACCCGAGAAATTTGTAGAAATTGCCAAAGCAATGAATTTACAAATAGAAGGGTTAACTGTTAAAGAGATAGGACAACAAGTTGTGCAAGAAATGTTTGATTTATTAAATGAACTAAATATTCCTGCTAAACTAAGTGAATTAAATGTTACCAAAGAAAGTTTTGCAGGTATGGCCAAAGTTGCAATAAATAACGTTGCTCCAAATCCCAGAAAAACCACTGAAGAAGACTTAATTCGATTATTAGAAGAGGCTTATTAAATTAGGCAGGGAGGGAAGTTATATTTAAATTTTGTTTCCTGAAAACATAAAAAATTAAGGGGGGTTATTAATGAGAAAGTTTAAAGATTTAACATTACTAATTGTTTTATTATTTGCTTTATCATTAGTTGTTACAGCTTGTGGACAATCTACTCCTGCTGCAAAAGATAAGGAAGAAAAACCGAAGGCTGAAGAACCAAAACAAGAAGCAAAAGAAGAAAGCTATGAATTTATAGTTGGACATACAGGTACAGAAGGCAACTCTGTTTACATTTTCTTTGATGAATTTAAAAAACTTGTAGAAGAAAAAACAAATGGCCGTATTAAATTTGAAATGCATCCTGCTGGTGAACTAGGTGGGGATAAACAGCTTGTAGAAAGTCTACAGTTAGGTACTATTGATATTGGTAGTGCAGCGAGTAATAACATGGCCGGCTTTACTGATGCCTACCTTTTTGGTGATTTACCTTATATTTATAAATCGAGAGAAGGAATGCATAAAGTTTTTAATGGCGAAATAGGAAAAAAATTAGGAGATCAAGTTTTAAACGACGTAGGAAATAAGGTTTTGACTTATATTGATGTTGGTGGATTTAGGTTATTAGCTAACACAAAAAGACCTTTGAAAACTCCTGTTGATACAAAAGGTATAAAACTAAGAAGTACAGCTTCTCCGTTATCTTCCGCACTTTTAAAAGCATGGGGAGCTAGTCCTACTCCAATAGGTTGGGCTGAAACTTATACATCAGTACAACAAGGTGTAGTGGATGGTTTGCATTTACATCCAGTATGGCTTGCATTAAACGGTTATGGCGAAATTATTAAATATGCAACAGAAGTTAAAGCTGCGTCTAACGTACATGTTGTACAAATGAATAAAAACGTTTGGGATAAATTACCACAAGATTTACAAGAAAAATTATTAGAAGCTGCTTATGAAGCAAGAGATATTGCCAATAAAGCTGATGCTGATAATGAAGAAAAATTCAAACAAGATCTTCAAAAACAAGGGGTGGAAATCTATTCTCCAACAGAAGAAGAGTATCAACAATGGAGAGAAAAAGGCATGTCAATCTGGCCCCAATTTGAGAATAAATTTGATAAAGCGTTCCTAGAACAAGTATTAGATGTTCAATAAATTAATTTAAGAAGGTTAGAGTTTAACTCTAACCTTCTCTATAAAAAGGGGGGAGGTTATGACTAATAATAATATAGTCCAACTAAGTACTTTAGTTAATAAAATAGTTAATTTTATAGATAATATTACACAAAAATTTATAGTTTTTTTACTTTTAACTATGACTTCAGTTGTTTTATTACAGGTTTTTAGAAGGTATGTGTTAAATTCAGCTTTATTATGGCCTGAGGAAGTATCTAGGTATTTACAAATTTGGCTAACATTCTGTGGAAGTGCAGTTGCCTTAAGAAAGGGAGAGCATGTTGGGGTAGAAGCAATCATTAGATTAGTGCCAGAACGAATCCAACTCTTAATTCGTGTTTTATTTAAAATTTTTGTAGCTATTTTTTTAATTGTTTTTATTAAGTTTAGTTGGGTTGTGGCCTTTAAAAATATGCGATCGACATCTATGGCTTTAGGGATTTCTCTTTTCTGGGTTAGAGTTGCCCTTCCAGTTGGTGGGATTTTAATGCTGATTGCCCAATTAGGTAATATATTCAATGATTTTTTAAGAATAAGGGGAATTGATAATCTTGGAACGGATGTGGTAGACAAATGATAAGTTTAATTTTACTAATATTTTTTGCCTTCCTAATTTCGGGTACACCTATTGCTTTTTCTCTAGTTATTTCAGCTACTATATTTTTATATTTTGGTACTACACGTCCTTTAGAAGCAATAGTTCAACAAATGTTTACTGCAGCCGATTCTTTTCCCCTGATGGCTATTCCTTTCTTTTTGCTAGCTGGAGAGTTAATGAATGTAACGGGAATTACAAACCAGTTAGTTGCCTTTGCTAATATTTTAATAGGTTGGATACGAGGAGGTCTTGCTCAAGTAAATATTCTTGTCTCCATGCTCTTTGCGGGAATAACAGGTTCGGCTATTGCGGATACTGCAGCTATTGGCTCAATACTAATTCCTTCTATGAAAGAAGAAGGCTTTGATGCAGATTTTTCGGCTGCTATAACTGCTGCTTCTTCCGTAATAGGACCAATAATACCTCCTAGTATAATCATGGTAGTTTATGGTTCTACATTGAATATTTCAATAGGTGCAATGTTTGCAGCAGGAATTCTTCCAGGTATTTTAGTTGGATTAGGTTTAATGGTAGCAGCATTTATAGTAAGTGGAAAAAGAAAATATCCTACTCACAAGTTTGACTGGCGTCCAAAAACTATAGCTAATGGTTTAAAAGAGGCTTTTTTCGCACTTTTAATGCCGCTTATTATTTTAGGTGGAATTTTATCAGGAGTCTTTACTGCCACTGAAGCCGGTGCAGTTGCTGTTTTATATGCTTTAATAGTTGGCTTGTTTATTTTCAGAAGTTTAAAATTTAAAGATATTTATACAGCTTTATTAAGAACTGCAATAACTACAAGTACTATTATGTTACTGGTTAGTGTTTCAAATCCATTTGGTTGGGTATTATCAATTCAACAAATTCCACAATTAGTTGCGTCTTCTTTGTTAAGTATTAGTGAGCAGCCTTTAGTAATTTTAATTTTAATGAATATATTACTGCTTATTGCAGGAATGTTTATAGAAACTACTGCTAATGTATTAATTTTAGCACCAATTTTAATGCCTATCGCCATTTCAGTTGGTATAGACCCTTTACACTTTGCCATGATTATGATTGTAAATTTAATTATTGGCTTGATTACACCACCATTAGGATTATGTTTATTTGTTGCAGCCCCAATTGCTGAAATAACAATAGAACGGTTAAGTATAAGTATATTACCATATTTATTTGTTGAAATTTTGGTATTGTTATTAATTACCATTTTCCCTAAAATTTCTTTATTTATACCAAGTTTACTTGGCTTTTAAAGGAGGTTGAAAATTTGTAGAAGGTAAAGCCTTTAAATTTAGGCACTTTAACAGTATATAGAAATGGTTTGACTTTTGGTAGGGGTGCCGGTGAAAGGTTGGAAATCCCTTGTGTTGGGTGGATCTTAACTAATTCCAATGGTAAACACATAATTGTTGATACAGGTCCTTGTGATAACGAGGAATGGGGTACTAAATATCATAACCCTTTCAAAAAAACACAAGAACAAAGACTGGAAGTAGTCTGAAAGAAAGTGGTATCAAGCCTAAAGATATAAAATATTGTTTTTAACTCACCTTCATTGGGATTGTGCTTTTGGAACCCTGAGATTACCTAATGCTATGGTAATTATCCCAAGTAAAGAGCTTAATTATGCTGTTGCCCCTTTATTACTAGATAAAAAGCATTATGAAATGAATATTAGTGGAAAAAACCCTTTTTTTTTTAGAGTTTTTTGAGAGAATTGAAACAGTAAAAGGTGATTGTATAATTGATGAAGGGTTGGAAGTATTTCTTTTGCCAGGACATTTTCCTGGCTCACAGGAAATTATAGTTATAACGGAACATGATAAATAACTGATTACTGGTGATTAAATTAACATAAGAGAAAATTGGAAAGCACGAATTCCTCCAGGAATTTTTTATAGTTTAGAAGATTGTTATAGTACTTTTGCTAAAATAGAAAAATTAAAAGCTAAAATTTTGTCCGGTCATGATTGGAAAGTCTCTAAAATTGTTTTGAAATAGAGGTGGTATGATGACCAATTTTTATTGCGGAAAAATAGCATTTATTGATTTGGATAACTTGGATTACAAAATTGAAGATACATCAATAGATTTAAAAAGAAATTATTTAGGCGGTAATGGTTTTGGTGTGAAACTTTTATATGAAAATACCCTACCTCAAATTAATCCATTATCTCCACAAAATACTTTGATTTTTGCCGTAGGACCTGTAACAGGTACTTTATTACCTAGTAGCTCAAGATTCGGAGTTTTTGCTAAATCACCATTAACAGGATTATTTTTTGATAGTTACTGTGGTGGTACATGGGGAGAACAATTAAAAAGAGCAGGGTTTGATGCTTTAGTAATAAAAGGTGCTTCTCATAACCCTGTAAGTATAATAATTGAAAACAAAAAAATAAGTTTTAAACATGCAGAAAATTTATGGGGGTTAAAAACATTAGAAACCCAAAAACTACTAAATAAAGAATTAGGCGGAGATTTCACTATAGCTACTATTGGTCCTGCCGGTGAAAACTTGGTTAGATATGCAGCAATAATATCTGAAACCCGTGCTGCTGGTAGAGGTGGAATGGGTGCTGTTATGGGGTCCAAAAAGCTCAAAGCAATAGCGGTTAAAGGAACGGGGGATATTTATGTACATGATCCTAAAGGTTTTATGGATTATGTAAGAGAACTACATAATCGAATAAAACAACATCCTGGAACTGGAAATGTTTTACCTACCTTTGGTACTTCAGTAGGAGCCTCGGCATTTAATGACCTGGGGATTTTAGGTGCTTATAACTGGCAAAAAGAAACTTTTAGCAATGTTAATAAAATTTCAGGTCATTATATGCATAAAATGAAAATTTATCAAAAAACCAAAGCTTGTTTAAATTGTCCAATTAGGTGTAGTAAGATTGCCAAAGCTAAAAAAGGAATTTTCCAAGATTATACTACTGAAGGTCCTGAATATGAAACAGTTTTTTCCTTTGGAAGTTTATGTGGTAATGATGATATAGGAAGCATTATAGCAGCAGATAGAGTATGTGATGAGTTGGGTCTTGATACTATAACAGCAGGGGCAGTTTTAGCCTTTATAATGGAATGTTATGAAAAAGGAATTTTGCCAAACCATTTGCTTAATGAAGTAAAACACTGGAATATAATGTTTGGCAATTTATCTACTATTGATAAGATTTTAGAAATGATTGCATTTAGAAAGGGGATAGGCGACTTCTTAGCAGAAGGTACCCAAAGAATGGCTGAGGATTTAGGGAGAGAGGCTTTGGAATTATGTACATCTGTTAAAGGTCTAGAAGTTCCTGGACATACTGCAAGAGGTCTGAAAGGGATGGGACTAGGTTATGCAGTTTCTAATAGGGGGGGTACTCATATGGATACCCGTCCTACAGTTGAACGTTCAGGACAATATGACCCCTTTGAAATTAAAGACAAGGGTAAATTAATGAAAGATAATCAGGACATGACAGCTATAGGTGATTCTTTAATTATATGTCGCTATACAGAAGGAATCTTTGGATTTTTTATTAATAATGATTTTGTAAAAATGGCAAACTTAACAACCGGTCTTGAGTATAGTTTGGAAGATTTAAGGCAAATAGGTGAACGAATATATACCCTTGAAAGAATGTTCAATGTTAGAGAAGGAATTAATAGAAGCAAAGATGTTTTACCAAATAGATTTCTCAATGAACCAATTGCTGATGGGCCAAGGAAAGGACATTTTATTACTGAGGAAGAGTTAAATTATATGCTTGATGATTATTATGTTGCACGGGGTTGGGATAAAGAAACAGGAATACCAACTGATGAAACTTTAAATAAATTAAGCTTATTAGAAATCAAAGAAAAGGAAGATGAAAATGCGAGTTAAATTGGTTTTTCATGGTTCTTATAGAGAGGTAACTGGTACTCAACAAGAATACATTGAATTACCTGAAAAAGCAAACTTGCTCGATTTGTTAAAAAAGTTAGAAGATCTTTATGGAAAAGAATTAACCGGACAACTTATTAATTATGAAAAAAATGAAGTTTGGCCACTTATGGCGATAGCGGTTAATGGAAAGATATTAAGTGATTTAAATAAATTTACATATTCTTTATTTGAAAATGATGAAGTTATTTTCTTGCCTCCGGCTTTGGGCGGGTAAGAATATATCATTTAGGAGGACAGATAACATGAAAAAAATATTAGTGGATAAACAAAAGTGTAGTGGTTGTAAAATTTGCGAATCAGTTTGTTCATATCAAAAATTAGGTGATAGATTTAACCGCAGAAAAGCAGCAATTAGAGTTATTATCGAAGGAGACTTAGGAGAGAAAATAACACCTGTCGTTTGTAGACATTGTAAGAAAGCAAAATGTGCAGAAGTTTGTCCAGAAGATGCATTTTATCATGATAATAAGACAGGAGCGTTAGTAATTAATGAAAATAAATGCATTGGATGTGGATTATGTGCTGAAGCATGTCCTTTTGGAGCAATTTACTTACATTCTGATTTTAATATTCCTTTAAAATGTGATTTATGTGGTGGAAATCCTCAATGTATTAAATATTGTGTTCCCCAAGCTATAATTTATGAAGAAGAAAATAGAGTAGGATCTTTAAAAAGAGAGCGGGGTGCTAAATAATGTATAGTGGATATAATTATAAAATACTTAAAATTGACTTAACAAATGAAGCCGTTTCTACAGAAAACATAACCCCTGGTTTTGCTAGAAAGTTTTTAGGTGGAAATGGTTTTGGAGCCAAACTGCTTTATGATGCAGTTAAAGCAGAAACTAATCCATTAAGTGAAGACAATGCTATAGTTATCGCTGTTGGACCAGCTAATGGTACTATTATGCCAGGTGCAGCTATAACAGGCTTTATGACTAAATCACCTTTAACTGGTTTATTTATTGATAGTTATATGGGTGGTCATTTTGCAACAGAAGTGAAAAACTCAGGTTATGATGCTATTGTTATAACCGGTAAACTAAAGAGACCTAAATTTTTAGTTATTGAAAACAGTAGTATAAACTTTTGTGATGCTGAAGATTTATGGGGACTAGAAACTACAAAAACCCAATTAAGAATTAAAGAAAAATTAAATAATCCTGAATTTCAAGTTGCTTGTATAGGCCCTGCTGGTGAAAATTTGGTTAAGTTTGCTTCAATAATATGTGATACAAGGGCAGCTGGAAGAGGGGGATTAGGTGCAGTATTTGGCTCTAAAAATTTAAAAGCCATTGCAATTAGAGGTGATAGAGATATTAATGTAGCCAATCCTGCTCAAATTTTAGAATATGTTTCTAAAGCATTTACAGAAATGAAAAAGCATCCAGGGTTAGGAAAAAATACTCCTTTAATGGGTAGTACCGGTTCAGTTGACGGTAATAATTCTTTAGGTATTTTGGGAACAAGAAACTGGCAAAAAGAAACTTATGCAGATGCTTGGAAAATAAGTGGTAATAATTTATTAAATAGAGGATTACGTGTTGGTCATAAATCATGTGCAAGTTGTATGGCCCGTTCTGCAATTTTCTTTAAAGCGAAAGAAGGAGAATATAAAGGTACAATAAGTAGAGGACCTGAGTATGAAACACTATATTCCTATGGTTCTATTTTAGAAAATAACAACCCAGATTCAATTATTGCTGCTGATAGGTTATCTGACGAACTAGGTATTGATACTATGAGTACAGGCGTTGTCATAGCTTGGGTGATGGAATGTTTTGAAAAAGGTATCCTTACTGTAAATGATACTGATGGACTAGAAGTTAAATTTGGAAGACATGAAATTTTATTAGATATGATTAAGAAAATTGCATTTAGGGAAGGGATAGGAGATTTACTAGCAGAAGGTACTAGGGTTGCAAGTCAAAGAGTAGGAAAAGGTAGTGAAGAGTTTGCCATACATGTAAAAGGTTTGGAATTAGCAGGGCACACAGCTCGTGGTTTAAAAGGAATGGGCTTGGGGTATGCTGTTGCCACTCGAGGAGGAAGCCATCAAGATATAAGACCGGGAGCTGAAAGATCAGGTAAGTTAGATAGACAAGTTATAGAGGGTAAACCTGAACATGTTTTGAAAAATGAAAGAATGTGTACAATCGGTGATAGTTTAATATTATGCCGTAGACATTCTGAACCTTATTTCGGAGCATATTTATCTGAAAAATATGTTGAAGTAATTAATTTATTAACCGGTTTTGATTTAGATTTAGACGAATTAAATATGGTAGCAGATAGAATATATACTTTAGAAAGAATGTTTAACTGCCGGGAAGGTATTACCCGTAAAGATGATATTTTACCACCAAGATTTATGAAAGAACCTATACCAGATGGCCCGAGTAAGGGTATGTATATGAAAGAAGAAGAACTTAATATAATGCTTGATGAGTTCTATAATTTACGAGGTTGGGATGTAAAAACAGGTATTCCTTCTGAGAAAAAATTAAAAGAGCTTGGTCTATTATAGCAAAAGTTTATAAAAAAAATTGAAAAATATCCATACGACTGGGTGGGGGGTGAGTAAGTGGGAAGTAAAATACTAAAGGCTGAACCTTTATATTTACAGGCGTATAATCAATTGAAAAATGATATAGTTGAAGGGAACCTTAAATCAGGGGAAAGGCTTACTGATCAACAGTTAGCCGAATGGCTAGGTATTAGCAGAACCCCGGTTAGAGAAGCTGCCAGAATATTGTGTAGGGAAGGTTTATTGATAAGTGAAAATGGAGTTGTTACAGTTTATAAACCAACTTTAGAAGATATAAGTCAAGTCTACCTTTTGCGAGCATCAGTTGAAAGTTTAGCGACCTCAGTTATTGCTGTAAAAGAAAATAAAAAGGAAATCGTTAAAATATTAGAAAATATTACTGAAAAAAGTATTGATGCTTCGGGAAGTAATGACTATAAAAATGTTCAAGAACTAAATAGGCAATTTCATAATTCTATTATTGAAGCTTCGAAATTAGAAATTCTTAAAGAAATTTATGAACCTTTAGATGCTAAAATGAAAATTTTCCGTTCAGTAACTCTAAAGAAAAATTTGCATAGAAAAATTTCTATCGAAGAACATAAACAGCTAATTAAATATATACTAGAAGGTGATGTTTTGTCCTGTAAAGCTATCGCAGAAAAACATATATTAACTGCAGGGAAAAGGGCAATAAAAGTTTTTGCTGAAATGGAAGGTTTTGAAAATAGTAGTTATATTAACCAAATAATTAAATATATTGATGCTCATTTAGAATAGAGATAAGTTAATTATTAACCCCCTTTTTAAGCTGTTGAATAATTTCAACAGCTAGTTTTTTAATATTTAGTAAATTATATATTAAAATCTGAATTATTCATAGAGGTTGATTTTTAAACCCCATATTGTATTAATATGGAGCAAACTGGTAATTTTTTTGATTTCGTGATAATTAAGCGTCTTTCTCCTACAGGTTTCTCAATTTTTACAACTATTCTCCTGGGTTTATCCCGGCTACCAGCTTGATATCCAGTAATATTTTGATAGATTTTTTGGATAATCACATCTTCGTTTTTTTAAAAGATGATAAACGATTTTGTACCAAGCAATTTACGACCTTGTTTTGATTATGCATTTTAATAATTCAGGAATAATATTATTTATTCCAGTGGAAATGTTCGTAATAAGTACTTTTAGCCAATTAATTAAGTTCTTGCAAAAGGATTTTTTACAGTCAACTTTTTTAAATTCGAACAATAATGATAAAA
>JASKKH010000046.1 GCA_030154265.1 Clostridia bacterium | reverse complement strand
GCCACCTGGTTTGACCTCAGTTTTATTTACCGCTACTTTTCTCCAGTATTTATCCCGATTAAACGATAAAAGGGTATTCATTAAATCATAATGGTCTGCAATTGATGTAAAAATATGATGAACGTATTCTTCTTTTTTCATTTAATTAATTACATTCCTACCTTATTATAGTTTTTTATAAATAGGGTTTGACAAAAATCCTATTTATTAATTCTCCTATATTTTTAAACTTCCTGCAAAATTTAAATAAAAAATAAGCCCTGTAAATGGTAATCTAAAAATGTACCAAAATCAGCCTCCAGGGTAAACAAAAAGTGCACCACCGAAATCTTCCAAATCTGTAAAATAGGGGATGTGCTAATTTCCAATTTTACAGGGGAGGAAAAGAAAGGATGATTTCGGTGGTCGATATGAGCTTATCAAAAAAATGTACCACGTACAAGGCAAATCTCAACGGGCAATAGCCCGAGAACTTGGGGACTACATCGGAACACTGTAAAAAAATCCCTTGAAGCCGATGTAAATGATCCGCCACGATATCAGTTAACTAAACCTAAGCCGGCACCGGTTCCAGAACCTTACAAGTCAGTTATCATTCAGATCCTGGAAGAAGACAGGTCAAAACCCGAAAAACAACGTCATACAGCCAAAAAGATCTACGAAAGACTGAGAGACGAATACGGCTGCCAGAGAAGCTATTTACCGTTAAAAAACACGTAGCTAAATTAAAACAGCAAAAACCGGAGATGTTCATACCTCTGGAATTTGACCCCGGAGAAAACGTCTAGGTTGACTTTGGCGAAGCAGAGGTTATCATTGTCGGTCAGCCTGAAAAAATAGTACTCTTTTGTTTTAATCTTTCCTATAGCAGATTGCCTTTTGTCGCTGCCCTCCCTAACCAGACCCAGGAGGCATTTTTTGAAGGTCACAAAAGAGCTTTTGACTTCATTAGCGGTGTACCTAAGAGGATTACCTACGATAACCTTAAACCGGCTGTTCAGAAAGTACTAGAGGGTAGAAACCGCCAGGAACAAGAAGCCTTTAGCAGGCTTAAAGCCCATTACCTCTTTGAAAGCGATTTCTGCAATCCAGCCAGGGCGAATGAAAAAGATCGGGTAGAAAACCTGGTGGGCTATGTCAGAAGAAACGTTCTGGTACCGATACCGGAAGTTAACTCCCTGGAAGAGCTAAACGAGATACTTTTCAAGTGGTGTATAGCGGAACAACAGAGAACCGTATTTAGTGAAAGCCTCACTATCAGGGAGAAGTACCAGATCGAAAAAACGGAACTGCTTGCTTTACCCAAACGACCGTTTGAATGTTGTAGAACAGTTACGGTCAAAAGCACCAAGACAGCACTGGTCAGGTTCGATACCGTCTCCTACTCTGTTCCAGTAGCTTACGGAGAAAAGGAGCTCACCCTCAAGGCTTATGTAGACAGGGTGGACATCTACTGTCAGAACACCAAAATAGCCAGCCACAGACGCTCCTATTAGCACCATGATGAAGTATTAAACTTCTGGCATTACCTGGACCTTATCAAGACCAAACCGGGAGCCTTAAACAATGCCAGACCCTTCAGACATGGTGGCCTAGCCCCTGTATTTGAAGCAGTGTACAGGCAACTGAAAGCCCGTGTCGACCGGGCGGATAAAGAAATGGTTGAAATCCTGAAACTGGGCAGTGAATACAGCCCCGAACTTTTAACCAAAGCCTTGATGGTGGTCCATCAAAACAAAACTACCATGCGGTTATTCGGGATGCTGTAGAAAACAACATGAGCTTTGAGGAATTCCTCCTGGCCCTTACTGAACTGGAAATCCAAAACCGGGAAGAAAACCAGCTCAAACGCCGTTTGAAAAAAGCATCCTTCCTGCTTATCAAAACTCTAGATAACTTTGACTTTAATGCTATACCTTCAGTCAATAAAAACAAAGTCTTGAGCTTAAGCCAGGCAGACTTTATCAGAAATCACGAAAATGTTCTTCTGGTGGGTAATAGCGGTACCGGCAAGACCCACCTGGCTATAGCTTTAGGTATCTGTGCTTGTCGCAAAGGGTATAACACTGGCTTTTTACGGCCAACGGTTTGGCTACCACCTTGGTAGAAGCCCATAAAAACTATGAACTACTCAAATTTGAAGAGAAATGGCGGAAACTAGACCTGGTCATCATCGACGAACTTGGATATGTACCTTTTACCAACACCGGGGCTGAGCTGTTGTTTCAATTCCTGGCTGAACGTTACGAAAGAGGCAGCATACTTATTACCACCAACTTGGAGTTTTCTGAATGGACAAGGGTTTTCGGTGATGAGAAGCTGACCGTGGCACTGCTGGATAGATTGACCCACCGGGCTCATATCATCACTATGAACGGTGAGAGCTACCGGTTCAGGGAAAGTATCAAACGCCAGTCAACGGAGAGGACAATGAATTAGAGTAAACTGCCATGCCTGGAAATATGTGAGAATAACTGGGAATCAAATTGGAAATTAAAAAGCCGATTTCGGGCATCAGGGTGGTATACTTTTTCATTACCCCGCTGGTACACTTTTTGATTGACAATTACAGCCCCATTAATGTTTTTAATTTGAAATTGTTTAAATTAAGTACTATTCCTCTTTTGTTTCTCTATAAAAATTATCCCTTCTGAGTAAACAGTACATGTTTTTTTGACTGTCTACACAAAAGGGATAAAGGGCTTATTTTAATTTATTTATCTTATTTTTGGGCTTGTTGTATTATTTTTTCAGTTATATTGGCTGGTACTTCTTCGTATTGGGTCAATTCCATTTTAAATTGACCTTTTCCTTGGGTTATTGACTTTAAATCAATGGCATAGCGATACATCTCTGCAAGGGGAACTTGAGCTTTTATAACTTGATACTTACCCTTGGGTTCCATACCTAATATCCGTCCTCTACGACTATTTAAATCCCCTATAATATCTCCCATAAAATGTTCTGGTACAGTTACCTCAACTGTCATAATTGGTTCTAAGAGTACTGGTTTTGCCTGTTTTGAAGCTTTTCTAAAAGCTTGTACAGCTGCTATTTTGAATGCCATTTCTGAGGAGTCTACAGAATGGTAAGAACCATCAGCTAGGTTGACTTTAACATTTGTTACGGGGTATCCTGCTAATATCCCCTCTTTCATTGCTTCTCTTATACCTTTTTCTACTGCTGGAATGTACTGACGCGGTACTGCACCCCCAAAGATTGTTTCAGTAAATTCAAATTCACTATCTGGTAATGGTGAAACGTCTATAAAAACATGTCCATATTGACCATGGCCACCGGATTGCTTTTTATGTTTACCTTCAATACGTTTTACACTTGCACGAATAGTTTCTCGATAGGGTACTTTGGGAGTGCTCATTTCTACTTTAACGCCAAATTTCCGTTCCATACGTTCCAAGGCAATATCAAGGTGCGTTTCTCCCATTCCAATAAGTATGTTTTTTCTTGTTTCATTGTCTTTATATAAACGTAAAGTGGGATCTTCTTCTAAAAGGCGAGAAATTGCAACACTAAGTTTTTCTTCATCACTCTTAGTCTTAGGTCGGATAGCAACAGGCAGGGTCGGTTCTGGGAAATCAATACCTTTTAGGGTAATTTTATTGTTTTTATCTGTAAGGGTGTCACCTGTAAGAGTGTTTTGTAGTTTAGCAACGGCACCAATATCTCCAGGTTTTAATTCTGAAACAGGTATTTGATTTTTACCTTGAAGTAGAAATAGCTGACCTATTTTTTCTTCATATTCTTGACTAGAGTTGTAAATGATAGAATCCGATTTCAGGGTACCACTATAAACTCGAAACATACTTAATCTACCAACATAGGGGTCAGCTAAAGTTTTGAATACAAGTGCAGAAAGATTTCCCTTTTCAAGTTTCTCATTTAGTGTATCATCTAGATCTATTGGTGAGGGGAGATATTCGATTATGTTATCAAGCAAATAATTTGTACCTATATTTTTATAAGCTGAACCACAAAAGACAGGTATTAACTTGCCTTCAGTTATTGCTTTTTTTAAACCTTTATTTATTTCCTCTGGTATAAGTTCCTCTCCTTCTAAATATTTCATTAATATGTCATCATCGCCTTCGGCGGTTGCTTCTAATATTGTTTCTTTCATGGTTATAACTTCTTCTTTATATTCTTGAGGGATATCGATTTCTATTTCTTTGCCGTTATCATCATAGGTATAAGCCTTCTGACTTAAAACATCTATGATACCCGAAAAAGTTTCGGACGCTCCTATAGGTAGTTTCATTGGTACAAAGTTACCACTTAAATTTTCTTTTAGAGAGGTAAGAGCCTTTTTAAAATCTGCATTCTCTCTATCCATTTTATTAATGTAAACCATTCGGGGCAGATTGTATTTGTCTGCATATTCCCAGATAACTTCAGTTTGGACCTCTACCCCAGCTGCAGCATTAACAACTACTAATAAACTATCCACTACTCGTAAAGCAGCCACTACATCACCGAAAAAATCACTATATCCGGGAGTGTCAATTAAGTTGATCTTATGATTTTTCCACTCGGCAACAGCTAAAGAGGTATTAGTTGTTACCTTGCGTTTAGTTTCTTCGGGGGTAAAGTCAGTAACTGTGTTTCCTTCATCGACTCGCCCTAAACGCTTAATGACACCAGAAATATAAAGTAGTGCTTCTGTAAGGCTGGTTTTACCAGCTCCGCCGTGGGCAACAATACCTACATTGCGAATATTCTTACTGGGGTAAACCTTCATTAAAAATGACCCTCCTCACCCTTCTTTCTTAACCAAACCTTAATAAATTATATATTATTGGTAATGGCTTTATTAAAATTGATTTTAGCAAAATTTTTGTATATATCAGTTTTTTTCTACTATTCCAAATGGGCTTCTAAACATTGGTATTTTTGCATATTTTTATAGGACGAGGGGTGGTAACATGGGACGGGTATCAATTTGGCAGGGGGCTTTTATTTTAGCCCTTACAGGCTTGGTAAACCGAATTTTGAGTTTTTTTTATCGTATGCTTGTGGTACGTCTAATTGGTGCTGAAGGAATTGGTCTATACGAAATGGTGTTTCCTTTTTATAGCATGGTGTTAGTATTAGCAACTGCTGGAGTCCCTGTTGCCTTATCTAAGTTGACAGCCGAACGGGTTTCCATTCAAGAATGGGCGTCAGTTCGTAGTATTTTTAAACTTTCTTTATTGTTTTTATCTTTTAGTGGTATATTTGTGGCTTGTGTTTTATGGAAATTAAGTCCTTACCTAACAGGGAAGGTTTTTGCTGATAATCGAGTATATCCAGCATTTATGGTAATGTTAGTCGCACTTCCAGTGGTATGCATATGTTCCGTTTTTCGAGCTTATTTTCAGGGTTTGCAATTAATGAAATCAGTAGCTTTGGCACAGCTATGCGAACAAATAGTAAGGGTAAGTTTAGGATTATTTTTAGGATTACATTTCCTCCCTTATGGAGTAGAAATGGCTGCTGCCGGATTGGCTATAGGGATGGTTGGAGGAGAGTTGGTTGGATTAACAATTAGTATTTTTATATTTTGGCTAGCTCAACCTTACTATGATATAGCAGCTAACCAAAAAAGTACTATGAGAGATGATATTGATCCTTTAATGCGTCTATCATTTCCAGTAATGTTATCGAGAATAGCAGGTAGCTTTGTTGTAACCATGGAAGCACTTTTAATTCCCCACCAACTTCAAGTATGGGGGCTTAGTGTAGGAAAAGCTACTACTGTTTATGGTGAGTATGCTGGCATTGCTCTTACTTTAATCTATTTACCAACAGTTATTACCGTTGCAATCTCGTTTACCATGCTACCAGCTATATCAGAAGCTCAGGCTATGAAGAATTATAACTTGTTGCATAAACGTTGTTCTCAAGCTTTAAAAATAACACTTTTTTGCAGTTTACCTTTTGTGTCAGTTTTTTATCTTTTTGCCGAACCTATTTGTAGTATTGTATTTGGCACTCCTGAGGCTGGTATAGCTTTGAAAGCGCTTGCTTGGGGATGTGTATTTATTTATCTTGAACAAACAATAGCTGGTATTTTGAATGGTTTGGGTGCTATGACCACACTTCTTTTGACTACTGTAATTGGAGGGATTTTAGGCCTTGCGGGGATTTATTTTTTAACTCCTATTTTGGGTATAACAGGATCAGCAATAGGAGTAAATTTGGGTTGTGCAGTTACAGCTATACTAGATCTATTAGCACTTATTATTTATACTCATTTTAATTTTGATTTTCGTACTTTTATTTTGTGGCCTGCTATTTCTCTTATTGCTATGCTTTTGGCTAACTCTTTGATTTGGCAATCACTTGCTATGTTACCTGATATTTATCGCTTAATATTTGGGGTAATTGGTGGGGGGTTACTTTACCTAATAATTATTTTAGGTTCTGGAATTATTGACTTCAAACAGATTTATATATTTTCTTGGTCAGGCCATAGAAAAGGTAAATAGTTTTTTATTTCTTTAATGAAACAGTGATCAGTTAAATCAAGTTGTAACGGTGTTATAGATATATACCCCTTATTTATGGCTCCAATATCGGTATCCTTTGCTTGGTCAATGTTTTCTACCTCTCCGGCTAACCAATAGTAGTTACGGCCTCGTGGATCACGACGCAAGCTGATTGTATTGGTATAACGACGACGTCCCAATCTGGTTACAACTACACCCTTTATTTCATTTGTAGGAATACTTGGTATATTTACATTTAGCATTGTACCAGCAGGTAAATTATGATTAATAATTAATTGTGCTAAGCGCTTAGTGAATTTTGCAGCAAAAGTAAAATCTAGATCTTTTTTGGCTGTTAATGAAACTGCTATAGAAGAAAACCCATTAATGCACCCTTCTATGGCTCCAGAGACTGTACCAGAATAAAGAACATCAGTACCCAGGTTTTCTCCCCAATTGATACCGGATATTACTAAACATGGGGGTTCATTCAAAAGTGCATCTAAGCCTAATTTAACGCAATCAGCAGGGGTACCATTAATAGCTAGCCCCTTATTGATAGGTTTCTCCCATGGCACTTCATTTACCCTTAAAGGTTTGTGCATAGTTATACCATGGCCAATAGCACTCCGTTCTTTTTCGGGTGCTATTACTATAACGTCAGCAATAGAAGCTAAAGCGTTACTTAAGGCTTTGATACCAGGAGCATTAATACCGTCATCGTTCGTTACTAATATTTTCAAGGTTTACACCTCATAAATAGATAGGGTCATGGTTTCTCCATTTTCATCCTTAGTCAAACCAAACATAAGGTTATAATCTTTTAAAGTTTTATTTAATAAATCTACAATTTTATATAACTCGTCATTACTGACAAAACTTTTTCTTACCAGAAGGCGCATTTGTTAGTCTTCCTCTCATTTGTTTAAGGCAAAAAATTTACTATTTTTGAAGGCATTTTTTGCAGTATCCAAAAAATTTAAGTTGGTGATTTACAACTTGGAAACCCGTTTTATTAGTTAGCTGTTTTTCAAGGGATTCTAATAAATCAGCATCAAATTCTTCTACTTTTCCACATTGAAGGCAAATCATATGGTGATGGTGATGTGATTTATGTTGACACAATTCATAACGAGAAGGGCCATCACCAAAATTTATTTTATGCAAAATATCTATTTCTGATAGCAGATCAAGTGTTCGATAAACTGTAGCCAGACCTATGTCTGGATGTTTTTGCTTAACAATATTATATACATCTTCAGCACTAAGGTGTTTGGTAGCATGTTCCATAAATGTTCTTAAAATGACTCGGCGTTGAGGAGTTACCTTATAATCTAACTTGTGAAGTTTTTGGCAAATATCGCTTAATTTATCCATAACTCACCTAACTAATTTTAATAAAATGAATTAGATAGTATCCCATTTACCGCAACGACTACCCCATCGGGCGATTAATTTACCTTCTTCTTTTATATTAACAATTTCACAGAGATTTGAACAACCCTCACATACAAAACTATCTGCCTCAAAATTTTCTTCAGATACTTCAAACCCCTTAAATTTAGTTCCAGGATTATTTTTTATGTAATCTCTTGCTAATAAGGCTGCACCAAGTGCTCCCATGACAGAAAAATGACGAGGAATGGTGATTTCTTTTTTTAAAGCATTGGTAAATGCACTACGTATACCGACATTGGCAGCTACTCCACCCTGAAAAACAATTGAGGGTAAGATTTCTTTTCCTTTTGCCACATTATTCAAGTAATTACGAACTAGTGCCTCGCAAAGTCCATTTATAATATCTTCTATATTGTGCCCCATTTGTTGTTTATGAATCATATCTGACTCAGCAAAGACGGTACATCGGCCAGCAATACGAACTGGATTTTTTGATTTTAAGGCTAATTCACCAAATTGCTCAATTGGTATTCCGAGGCGAGCAGCTTGTTGATCTAAAAATGAACCCGTACCTGCAGCACATACGGTATTCATAGCAAAATCAGTTACAACGCCTTCGCGTAAAATTATTATCTTAGAATCTTGACCACCAATTTCTAAAATGGTTTGTACTGATGGTACTTCAAAACGGGCTGCTACAGCGTGAGCGGTTATTTCATTTTTTATAATATCAGCACCAATTATGGCACCAGCTAGGTTACGACCACTTCCAGTAGTACCTGTACCTGCAATTTCTACGTCTTTTGATAAGTTCTCTTTTATTTTACGTACTCCTTCTTTAATTGCGTTAATAGGTTTCCCTTGAGTACGTAGATAAAGGCTAGTTAATACATCTCCGTCGGAAGAAATTACGACCACATTAGTACTAACTGAGCCAACATCAATACCCAAATAACAGGGATTCATTATTTTTTGCCTCCATTTGTTCTCTTCGTTGGCATAATAAATCAATAAATGCTTCCAATCGGGTTTCTACTCCGGCACTCCCGGTTTGTTCATCAATGGTTAAACATAAAACCGGTATACCAAAATCTCGACTTACTTTAGGTAAAATACTCTTGGCGACAATTTCAGGAATACAAGTAAAGGGTGCTAGTTGTATCACGCCATCAAAACCATTCTTAGCATAAAGGATTGTTTCTCCAACACTATTTTGACCATGTCCACCAACAAATTGATTTAAATATGGATGGGCAATACGACGTATATCCATAGTACCGTGAGATAAAATATCGCTATTTGCATAATTTGTAAGGTATATTGATCGATAGGCAATAACTCCCATTTCACCAAGTTTTTTTTCAATATCTAAATTCATGAATGGTTCCAACATAACATAGATTTCACCAACAATACCTATTCGAAGGGGACGCCTACTTCTATCCTGAGGAATATCATTTAATAGTTGGCGACATTCCATTTGAGCGTTATCTAGTTGGTATAAACTTCTCGCCTTTTCAACTATTTTAAGGCATTGGTTGAATGTACGAGTGGTATCATTCTTTTTGACTTCATAGGGGCGAATATTTATAGCCAGTTGCTCCAGTTCATCAATTAGTTTTAATTTTTTCCAAGCCCTACGTACTATGTCTATAAAGGCTAGCCAAGATATATTAGTTTCTTTTAGTATTTTTCTAAGTTTTCTAAAGAAAGTCCATAATCCTGTTAAAGGAGGATCAAAAACACACATATCAAATTCATAGCCTAAATTTCTAAGAATTTTTTCATGTAAAAGACCGTAAAGTCCGGCTCGGCAAGGGCCTACTCCTCCGGAAGTTATTATAATTTCAGCACCACGATCTAGTATCTCTAGATATGTACCTAATACCGTTTTAAAAGGTATACATGCAAATTCGGGAGCATACTGTACACCTCGGTCTAAAGTTGATGCATTAGGGTTGTCAGGTACAATTACTTCAAACCCCATTTCTTCAAGTAATTGTTTAAAACCTAAATATGAATATCCCATATGGGCAAAAGATACCTTTTTCACTTCTTTTGCCTCCTTTGATGAAGCATATCTATAAATGCTTCAAGTCGTGTAGCCATGCCCGCATCCCCTGTTTGTTCATCAATACTCAAAGACATGAAAGATATTGTTCCATTACTTTTTTCTCGAATTTCTAATTCCATAAGTTTATCTACCATGGCATCAGGTCCACAACCGAAAGCTGTTACATGAATTATTCCGTCTACTTTTTTATGTAAAGTATAATAATTGGCGGCTCCGAGCACCAAATTTGAAAAATGCCAAAAAAGACGCTTGGGTAAATTATTGCTTAGCCTATACAGGTGATTTGCAGGTATCATTTCTAAAGTTAGTACATTAACATCCATTTTAATTAGTTTACGAATTACATCTAGACTGATGTAACTATCATGGACCTGGTAGGGATAACCTAATATTGCCAAATTAAGTTTTCCAGAATTGGTATGCTTCTCAATAGGTTTTCCCTCTAACTTAGCCATGGCTTGAAGTGGAAAATACCCTTTTAATAAAAGTTTTTGATAAGCTTTTTGATAACGTTTTCCTTCTAGATAAGCAGACCAAGACAGGCGGCGACTGCAACCTAGTATTTCGGATATTCCACAGCAGGTAGACCATAAGCCCCATAAATTGTTACTAATATCAACATTGATATCGATAATTGGAGGTAATTTATCTAAAGTTCCCTTTACCATATCCGGTAATCCCAAAAACTTAGGGCAATAAGTAGTATGCTTATTAATTTTTATCATACGAGGGATAAAAATAGCATCTACTTTATCTCTTAATGCCATCACATGTCCATGATAAAGTTTGATTGGGATACAAGCATCAGCAACAGCTTCACGAGAGCCGTTATTAAGTATCGATTTAGTTGTTAAAGGTGAAGTAACAATTTCTATTCCTAAACGATTGAAATATGCCTGCCAGAAGGGAAAATGACTGTAAAAAAATAAGGCTCGGGGAAAACCAATACGTAAAGACAAATAATTCCCCTCCTGCTAATAATTACTCTTATATACTAAATACTTGCAATTCGACGTCTCATAAAAAAAACCTGCTGTTTTTTTAAAGGCTCAATGTCAAATATTGTGATAGACTGAAGCGTCTAGCTTAGTCATTTGCTGATATTTACCAATAGGTTGATAAACTTCAGTGAAAACTTTATTGTATTCAGGATTTAAACAGCGAAAACGTCTCTTTATCAGCACCAGATTAACTTTTTGTTTCGAATGGGTAAATCTTTTACAAGTTGCTTACGGCGCTGGTGAATGTAGTCGGTTTTGTTACCACAGCAAGGACAGCTCTCATATTGTGTGTTCTTTTCGATACGGATAAATATTATAAATATTTCAGTATCATTTTCAATTAAAAAACGTTTCATTAAATTCTTTTAACCCTAATAAATGTGTGGTACTATAATGCTGCATCCGTTATGTGTCACCTCAACTTTGTTGGTCTGGACAACTTTCAAAGTTCGACACATGTAACATGGATGCATTTTTTATTTATTTTTTATCACAAAATTTATTTTAGAACCTTTTTAAAAATAGGCATTTTATAAAATGTAAAAGCATAGGGTTAATTTTGAAAAAGGTTTAGGAGGTGTAATATGTCAAGAGCAATTATTAGTGGTTTACTGTATTCTTTATTAATTGGATTTATGTTGGCGTTACTTTTGTCGTTAGCTTTATTTTTTACTACACTTTCTGAAGGGTATTTGCCTATAATTTCAAAAGTAATAATCGCTTTAGCTGTATTTTGTGGTGGTGTTCAAGCGGCACGAGTTGCTTCCTCTAGAGGACTTATTCATGGAGTAGGTGTTGGCATTAGCTTTTTTTTAGTAGTCTTAGTTCTAAGTTGGACAAATGTTACTGTTACCCTTACCCCAGCTCTTGCTAAATTTGGACTTTGCCTTATATCTGGGGCCACAGGTGGTGTGGCAGGGATGACAGGCCAATAAAAATACTTAAATATATATAAATTTATGTATATTAAGGTCTTAAATGAGACCTTTTTAGTTGAGTCCTTATAATTGTGTAAAAAGGTTTTCTGAAAAATAAAGAGAGCCATTTATCAAATTCCTCAGTTAGAATAAAGGTGCAAACAATAACTA
>JASKKH010000045.1 GCA_030154265.1 Clostridia bacterium | reverse complement strand
AAGCGAGTGAAATCCATCAACGCCATCAGGTAGTGTGATGTAGGACACGCTTTCTTTGTATGGTTCGTATGATGTTGCTGTAGAGCCTTCTTCGAGTTGAATTTCTTTGATATATACGTCTCCATTTTGTGCTATGAAATATAAACAAGCATCAACAAAATCCTTAGTAGGTGTAAATTGTTTAGATAAGCGTGTTGGAGAAGTATTATTATTAAAATCAATAAATGCATTTTCAACAATTTGTAATGAATTAGTAACTTGTTCAATTGGTACTGAAAATGTAGCAATATTCAATCTTCTCACATCTGTTGTAATTGAAGGAACATATCCAGTCGCAGATAATGTATAGGTAACACCTTTTTTTAATTTTACAGGCAAATCGCCTTTTATAATACTTGTCTGGTTACTAGATTTAAAATAATCTCCTTCTATGGTATTTACTGAATTATCCACTCTTTTCCAATTCTCAAATGTTCCATTTATGGCTGGTGCAATGTTCTTCCCCACACTTCTCAATCTGGTGTTAAATGTAGAATTAACGCCGTCCCACCAGTACGGGAAACGTTCAACACATTCTTCTACCGTAAGACTATCAAGCCCATGTGCTGTAAGGTCTATACCTACAACATTTTGAATTTCCATTGTTTTCCCGTTTGTTGTGGCTGCATCGGCGTACTGATGATAACAATATATTCTCGATTGTCCAGTTGCTGTTGCTGTTACAATACCACTTAATGTATACACTGTATTTTGTGCTGGACTTGATTGACTATCAATAGTTAAATCATTTCCACCACCTATAAGTTTAAATAGTAAATTCGTACATGATGAATTTGTAACCTTTAAAAATACCTTGAAAAAATATTTGTGTCCGCTGATAAAATCAATCAAATCGCTATTTTCATTGGGTGCTGATGTGACACCATCACCTGTATTAAACAAAGTATTATTTGATGCTGTATGTGTTGCCCCTGCCACATTCCAATTAGCTGTACCATTAGCAAAATTACCATTCTTGACAATACCATTATAGGTATTCCCCTTCAACACAACTGCGTTAACTTGCCCATTAACGACTGATGAAGATACGTCTAAATATGTTCCGTCATCTTTGTAGCCTGTACCGACTGAGAATATTGATGAGGTTTGAGTGAGTGTGTCTGTGTAATCAGGTGAATATACTTCGGCTTCTATTGCATCTATTCTAGTTTTTACGCCTGTTAGGTCAGTTCCTTCGGGTAAAGCTGCTTCAAGTGCGGATATATCATCTTCTATAGTCGCTAATGTCTTACCGTCATAACCTGTGCCCTTAATAGTATTTATTTGATTTTGCAGGTCGGTATCTTTTGCTTGAAGGTTAGATATATCTGTATCATTATCATTAATTTGATTTTGCAGGTCTGTGTCTTTTGCTTGAAGGTTGGATATATCACTATCATTAGAAGTTATTTGGTCTTGCAAGTTAGTAACCATTGTGTCAATTTCTGTTTCAGTATAATAGCGTGAATCATGGTCAGCACTTGTTTTATGTGTTGTTAGTGCTTGCTTATCGTTTGTTATTTCAGCTGTATTCACATTAACTTGGTCTATTACTTCATTTACTTTTGCTTTTAATAACGCAGGATTTTGATTTAATAATGTAGCGTTACCTCTACGACTAGGCACATCATTTTCCCAGTCTAATAAAGTTGTTTCAGCAGTAGTTCCACCGCCTGTTAATTTATCTATTGCCATTATTTCACCCTCTTTCTAAATTCGTAATCTAGGGTAAAGTCAAGTAAACTGAAAGGTTGGTCCAACCTGTCATTTTTAAATGTAAATTGAATGTATACACCTTTTTCTTTAAGCTTCTCGCGTACTGTTGGGGGAATGTCCTTATCGTTTACTAAAAAATCGTCTATATAAAAATCATCTAAATTTAAAATGGTTGCTAAAAACGGTTTATCAAGTGGATAATCCTCCATATCAATAGTGATAATTCCATCTATATAGGAATCAACCATATACGCTTGATTAGATACCCATATATAATAAAACTTCTTAATCCAATCTTTACGTTTAAAGTCTAATAATTTTGACTTCCAGTAAGCGTTAATCGGCATACCGTTGTCATTAAACTGATTAGGAATAAATTTATTTATTTCTCCTATATCTCTACTGCCAAAATATAATTCTCTATCTTTTAATAGAAAACAATTAGCATTAATATTGTCGTATCTAATCCAACATACTAGCTGGTAGTCAAATAAATAGACGGTATCATTGACACATAGCCAATACTTACCGTCATAGTCTATTGCTGTTGCTTCTTTCAGGTTTTCTTCTTCTAATAAAAGTGGGTCTATCCTTTCAGATATATGCTCTACGTTTAGATATTCTCTTACTTCCGACGCTTTTAGTGCATATACGCCCTTGTGAGATAGGAATAATAAATTATTATCTATAATTACAGGCGTTTTCCCTGCTATACAGCCCACACTATCGTTTATAGGGTTAATGTCATACGTTACACCTGCGTCGGTTACAGATATTTTCATTATCCAAATAGAGCGTTCTTTAAAGATTACTAAATAGTCATAGAATCTTACCAATGCGGTTATTTTATCGTTATCGCTGCCTATTTTGTAAAAGTAGTCATTTGAGGGGAAATAAGCAGGATTATAAACCGCACTGACAAATACAGTTGAAGGGTAATCAGGGTTTCCTGCAAGCATTACTCTTGTATCGTTTTTACCGCCATAAGATACTATTATAGTATTTTTAGTTATCTCTGTAGGATTGGTAGAAAGAATATTATCACCTTTTGTGCTTTGTTCATCAGTAGTTGGAGTATAACTTGCAGCACTTACGGTTGAACCGTCATAGACTAAATAATTGGTACCGTCTAACAACCATGCTTTATCGTTCATGGTTTCAAAATCCAAGTCACTACCGTTTAATGTTGTATATAGTGGTGTTGTATTGCCTAGCTTATAAAGGTTTGTACTCCAACCATAAAGTATTTCAGATAAGGCATTTACACGAAAGAATTCATACAAACCTGTTATTTTGCCACTACCTAAACTGTCAAATAGTTTTGAATAACCATGACGTTTAGTAATTGCACCTCGCTCATTAAAGTGGATATTTAAAAGGTCAGGGGATTCACTTTCAGATATTTTACTTGCGATATTTTTTACATTTAACCCACCACTAAAGTTGTCAAATTTTTGTGTCTGTTTCATCTCATCACTACCTTATAACCGTAAATTGTAGATTACCTTTTCCGGGTAGCTTAATACGTGCTTTTTTCGATTCGTATTTATTTAAAAAGTTTTCTGCCTTATCAAATTCACCTTCACTCTCATACCAGCCATAAGCACCATAAAGCACTAATAGATAGTGGTTTCTTTCGCTTATCTCGGGTATGTCAGAATCGTCTTGTAGTTCATTTGGTATTTTGTAGTAGTAAAGGTCCAAATCTCCGTTTACAGCTGAAAAATAATCGTTTCCTCTGCGTTTCCACTCAACAATTTCACCGTTTTGCATAATTTGCGATATGCGGAATAAATCATTAGGTGGTGTAAATTTATAATCAACTGCGGTTACAGTTGTTTTAACAGGAATTACATCTATCTGTGCTAAATCCATATAGCCTTCATTTACAGCGTCTTTTATTTTTTGCCTTATTTCTTGGTCTGTGTTATCTTCATCAACTCTCCTGCAAGTTCTGTTTATGATTTCACCTAAGGTCATATAATCACCTCAACATAAAGAAAAAGCAGGGTTTTATGCCCCTGCCTTGTCTTCAAAAATTACAGAACCAAATAGTCTGTGTCCTTTTATAAAGTCGATTTCTTCTTTATTCGACGTTTCATATTCATATCCATTAAATTTAATGGTCTTTCCTGCTTTTTGATAACTCATGCCATCTTCTACTACCCTTCGGGTAGGTACCATTACTAATTGGTGATTTTTATATTTAGTAATAAATTTTACTACTTTTGTTGTTGTTGCCATTTAACCACTCCTTCGATTATTTTAAAAAGAAAAGGGAGGATAAAGAAACCTCCCTATTATTAGCCTGTTACACCTGTTAGTACGCCATGAGTTTTTGGCAGCCTTACTTCAAGTCCTGCTTCTGTGATGTACTCATCACGTCTTCCATCTTCGTCATTAGCCTGAATATTAGTTTTAAGTTTAGTATCACGACCGTTAAGTGGTCTGTATTTGATGTTTTTCATATCTAACGCTACAGCGTAACCGCCATATACAGCACCTTCAAACAATCTCTCCATTACGATATTTAATTCACCATATGAAGAAATGTATCTTACAACATGAATACCATACTTAGCCTGTGCTTCGCTTACAGTTTGCAGTTTACCTGCTGCAAAACCGTCAATTGCTGCGATTACGGTAGGTGAAGCTAAAAGCATTTTCTTTGCGCTTCCATGTGCGAATACATCAGCTAACCATAAATTAAAGTCGGATTGAGTAAGTGCGCCTCCAATATCTTTTACGTTTTCGTTAAGGAATCCTAACAGTCCTCTTGTAGTTCTACGTGGGTGAGAACCACTTAAATCTTCTTTTCTTTCACCAAACAGGAATGCACGTTCCATGTCTAGTTTATGCATAATTCCTGCCTGTTTTTGCTCTTGGGTTAATAGCTTATTAGAACCATAAACCTTTGAAGCATTAGCAGTGTTTGTAACGCTAAACGGAGTTCTAAAGATTTGCACTTTTGTTACTCTTACATTAAAGTAAGGGAGGGATTATTATTACCCTCTCCGTAGGTTTCCCTACGGGTCGGACTATATCATCATCCTAATAGGATGGTCGACATGTAGTCTCTGAGGATACTACTTGATTTTGTATTTCATGCATTGTGGAACATATTTTCTAATCAACTCAAACAATTTATCTGCTTCATGCCTATTTATTCTTAATCTATATCTTAAAATATTGTAGCGTTTATCTTTTAATTCCTGTACTTTAGCTTCAATGCTAAATCTTTGTTTCAAAAATTCTTTTAATTGATAGTTTTCTTCCTCTGTAAAATTATCACTGCTAATTGTACATTGCAAACTATTAGGATTTTTATTAAAAGAACCATCATCCATATACCAAACAGCCAAACCTAATTCATTAAGCTCATTTATCCACTTTCCTAAAGTTTTTTGACCATTTATATAGACTTTATTTCTTATTTCCTCTATTTCTGGATGTTTTATGCTATGTATATGCCATTGAGTCAGTCCATTTTTCCTATGATATGCTTTAGGGTTTCTCATAATAATACTACCTAATTTCTTCACTTTCCAATCTAGATATTCTTTCTGCTTATCAGATTGAGTTATTAAAAAAACGTTTTCTAAATTAATCGACCCGTCACCTAGTAAACTACCAATAATAATCTGCCTTTGTTCTTTGGTTAATGGTTGTTTTTTTATTATATTTGCTTTTTTATAATTTTTATCCGTAAGCCTTGGCTTTTTATCGTTTTTATATCGATCCTTACATGCTCTTGAACAGTATTTCCCATCTTTGCGGTTATGTACAGGTGTGTATTCTTTCCCGCAATTTATACATATCTTTATTGGTTTTGGTTCTTTTGGTAATTTTGAACGATACATAGCAGTTTTACATTTTCCGCTACAGTATTTTCTCTTTTTATCTTTTGCTTTAAACTCTATTCCACAATACTCGCATTTTTTATTATATATCATATTAGTCACTCCTTTAGGAGTATTATATATGATATATGTAATTTTATCAAGTAGTCTTTCCTGCTGATTGCCCATTACTTTAATATGACTGTCTTGCGACTTTCATATTATCCTACAACTTTTTTCTGCTCTCGCTCCATTATCCATGCCATCACTGGCTTGATTGTGGCATGTAGGCTTTAGGGCGTCCCAGCATATAGTCGACTTTTCCACGACTTATTACTAAGCCGCGCACCCAAATCGAGTGTAATTAAACACCTTATTAGGTGCGCCGCCCATATCTTCCGGCGCACCTGCGCCTTCTTCGTTGGCGTTACCGATAATTAATAGTGGGTCATTGTCAACTAACAATGCTGCAGTAGTTTCGCCATATCCTCTAACTACAGTAAGCGTATTAGTAGATACAGCAGTGACTAGCATTACTTCACCTGTTCTTGGTACTTTTACGAGCATACCAACTCTAAAATAAGAACCGTTATCTACTACAACGGAAGTACCCACTGCTGTTTCATTCGCTTGATTTACAGCGTCCCATCTAGCCTCAAGCTCTCTTTCTAGCCATGAGAATTCCGGGTTGTTTGCAGTTAGTTTTGAGATTCTCTTAGTCAGTGCGGTAAACGGTGCCGCAGAAGGGTCTAATAACGCAATGTCATTAGACATATCAATTACTAATCTGTTATCACTTTTAATTGCACTAGTATCAAATTTAAAAGCCATAAGTTATTCCTCCTTCATTAAATAAAAATACCATCCCCTTCTTCAATAATGTTTAGCCCTTCGGGAATGGTTTCGTCTGTACTTGCTGTACTTGTTTCGTTTATGATTTTCTTCTTCTGACTTATATTTTGTGTTGCAGCCTTTTTGCCATTTGTAAAGGCTGTTTGCAGTTGTTCTGCTAATTTAGTTTGCTTTGCTCTTAAATAAGCTATTTCTAGTCTGTTTGGGTTTTCATATAGTGAAGGGTCTTTCATAAACTCTTGCTGTATTCCCTCACTATACTCTGCTATATCAGGATATTTTTGTGCTACTTTCTGCACTTCCTGCTGTGTTTCTCTTTCTTTTACGATTGGTGTAAACTGTTGTTCTAATTCCTGCTTATACTGCTCAAACTGTTTTTTGGCCATATATGACGATAAAACAGCATTTGCATAAGCAGGGTCTTGCTGCACAGCTTGGTTGTACCATGCCATAAGTTGTTCTTCTTCGCTTACTTGCTTCTCTTGCGGTTGTTCCTCTTTTGGAGCCGCCTTTTGTGCTTGACGTAAGCGTGTATATTCTGCTTGCAGGTTGTTATATGCTTGGATTAAATCCTCTTGTGTCTTAAATTTCCCTGCGATTAGTTCCGGTTTTTGTCCCGGCTTATCCTCGGTCACTTCCTCTTGTCCTGATTCAGGGGATTCAGTTTCCTCGGTAGTTTCTTGTGTTTCTTCTTCCTCAACGGCATTTTCTTCCTCTTGAGTTTCCTCGAATTGTCCGTTGTCGGGTTCGATTGTTTCCTCAAGCCCGAAAATGTTATCGTTGATGTTATCCATAATAAAAACCTCCTTAAATATAAAAAAGCCTTTTTAAGGCTTGATTAGCTTATTTATTTAATTCACATTGCAACTTGTATCCTTCAAGTTCCCATATCTTATCTTTTATTTTGCCTAGTGCAATTTCAACCCCTAGCTTTTCATCATAGTTTGCTTTGTCTACACATGCACTACTTTCAGTTAGTATGAAACCGTTTTTTAATTCTACGATAACAAGTGTACATTTCTCTTTTACTGTCATAACCTGAATATTTTTTATAGCATTATCAACCATTTCTTGGGTAACAGTATTTTGTTTGCTCATTTTTAATTTCCTTTCATTATTTTATTTTGCATTGATTTATATACCTGATATTCTATTTGTAATTGTTTTACCTCATCATAATCTTTTGCTAAGAGTAACCGTTCCTTTATGTCGGCTTTTCTCTTTTCAATCCAATCATTCAACCACCTCCATACGATATGTTCTTTGAAGTCGTTTATTTGTTCTAGTGTTGGTTTACATTCCATTATCTTCACTCATTTCCATTAATGCTTCTTGTTGTGTCGGCATTTGGTTCGGTATTATAGATTGTTGCTCTGTTGGTTGTTGCTCTATGATAAATTTTGAGTAGTCTTTTATATCGTATTGACTCATTATCTCTTTCATTAACTCGACAACATTTATATGCTGTTGAGTAAGTGGATTACTTGTAAAGATATCTAGCATTTCAAGTAACTGCCCTCTTTTTACTTCTTTATTTGCTTCTGCTTCTAAGCTTGGTGATTTACTAACTACATCAAAGTTTCCAACAATTTCTTCTGGTGTTACTTCTTTATATTCATAACCCGCCTCACCTAATAAACGAATAATTTTAGGCTTGTCTAAATACTGTTGGTTTAATTTCTTTAATGCGTCACCTAGTGGCAGTAGCAACGTTCTTTCAATTATGCCAATCGTATAGTTAAATAGTAAATTAGCAGCTTCCTGAATAGTCGTTACGGTTGTTGCGGTTTCTTTTCTCTGTGGTGTTGCCCCTCTTGCGTATTCACTAACACCAGAGATATACTGCATATCTTGTTTTATGATTTCTTCTTCTCTGTATGCAGATTGTGTGACATCAGGGTAGTCTAAAGGTTCTAAATCATTACGTATGTCATCCATTTCAATTATAGCACCCGGCTGACTCACTAAATCTGCTTCATCAATATCCGCACTTCTTCGTTTTTTCCAAACTTTATTTAAAATTAAACTTACATTATCGATTCTTTGGTTACGTGTTGCGTTTAATTCTTCTTGTAAGTCTGCTAATACTTCTACAATAGATAGTCCGGGAAGTTCTTTTTCGAGTGGTATTGCTTTCCCGATTTTAAATGGCTTTTCTTTGCTGTATAAAGGATTTTCTTCTTTGAGTATGATATATTTCCTGTTTAGCATTACAATATGATGCTCGTCAGTGTAGTAGCTTATAATCTCATGTGTTTTCTTTCTATCTCCGTTATCTAATATAGAGATACCCGTCACATCTTCCCTGAAATTTGTAGCAAGTTCTTCTCCAAACATTTCGTTTTCTACATCGTCAGGGAGTTTATATTTGCCTTCTTTTTCTTTTTGCTTTAAGTAGTCAGTATCTTTAAATACTCTTGTACAGTAGTATTTACACGTTTTAGAATCCCAGCCTTCCGGGTCCCAATAAAAATCATCAACCGGAATATATTCAATGTCCGGGTCGTCATATGAAGTTATTAATTCCTCGACTTCTTCTTCCCCAATTTGTATTTCCCGCCCCATAAGTGGCAATGTGATTGGCTGTCTTGATTTTACTTTCTTCTCTTCATATTTCCACTCGTAACGTGCTACACAAAAACCGTAAACAAATATAGAAGTAAATGCTGTATTCGTCTTATACGGAAGATTAATCTTAGTATCCATTTGGAAACCTACTAACGATTCCATTATTTCTGCGCCGTCTACATCTGTCGGCTCTACTCCAGCAAATCCAACATACGGTAATTTTTTAAACAATGCCTGCTGCGTTCGTGCTTTTAATTGCTCTACAATCGGGAAAATATACGGTATAAATAAATTAGCTCTACCTTCCCGCTTTTCTTTTACTAGCGAACGATAGAGCCTGTAATTATTTTTCCATTTTTCTTCATAATTCAACCGGTGGTTTTCTGCCTTTTGAAAGTCTTGCGTTATTTTACTTATAAGCTGTTCATCTTTTAGTTTTAGTAGGTTCATTTAATCACCTTCTCCGCATAAGAACTCTAATGCCTTCATCAGCATGACCGCATTGTTTCTATTGTTATATAGCAATTGATATTCTTCTTTAGTTAAAATGCCACGTTTGTATAATAATTCCCACGTTTTTATAATAAAGTGTTCTGATCTATACATTTTCTCACCTTCTTTAATACCCTGTCACACTGTTATAAGTGCGTCTAGGCTTTTTCTTCTTCTCTTTTACCCTCATAGATTGCTGTTCTCTTGCTTTTAATGCTATTGCTAGAGCTAGTATTGTATCGTCATGTTGTCCTTCCTCATGTTCTGCTTTCCCATTCTCTTTAAATACAAAAGTCAGCATTTCTCTTAGCGTTGTTTCGTCATTGATAAGTTCTATATTTTCTCTTACATATTCCCGCACTAAGTCTATAATTACAGGTCTTGTTGCAGGAGTGGTCTTAAACCCGAATTTGTGCTGTTTTGTATTTGTGTTATCGTCTATTACTTCACGTCTGTATTGATTAAGATAATTGTTGTATTCTAACGCCTTTATTGCTGTAAGTCCATGATTGTTTACTTCGTCCGCGATTAACGCTTTATTGTAATACATTGCTAGTTTAAACTGCTCATACCCAAATAAGTCTGGTGCTATATGCCCTCTCCACACTGCCGCTTGTCTACCAGTTACATTATTAATTACCTGCGATACAGAGTAGTCGCCGTCTTTTATCCCTTCCGCTACATCTCCGCCAATGACGTATGGATAATTTTTTATAGGTTTTTCATAAATAATCAAGTTTCCGTTTGCATCTTCTATAAAGTTGAAGTTTTTATCTATATATCCTCTTGTCCCTAACTCTCTGACTTGATTCAACCTTGTTTGCACTTTGTTTAAGTCGAACACTGGTCGCCCTGTGCTAAGGAAAGCTTCTTCGGGCCAAGAAGGATACTCTTGCTTGAACAGGTCCACATCTCCGCTACAGTTATTTTTGATACACCATCTGCGCCATTCTAATTGGTCGTTGTCTAAGTTATATAATTCTTTTAATGTCTTTTCTTCTTCTGTTAATTCAAAACCGCTGTATGGCAATCTGTATTCTTCCATCTCGTGCCACGCGAAAAACACAGGCACAAAACCAGATTCCCCGCTTACAGCTGCGTCCCACAACTCTTTATAATGTTCATAACCGTTTGCAGTAGATTCTATAATAACCATTGTGTTTGGGTTATTCGGTACTGACTGCATTATACCCGCTAAAGTCAATTTTTTATCACCGGGCCAAAAAGCATACTCTGATATATGCACATTTTGCAGCGTGTCGGATCGCCCAACACCATCTCCGCCCGCTGTTGCAACCTTTATTTTGCTTCGTAATCCGGGGTATTTTCTCTTTTCTTCTAAATCTTTCGTGGGATTTTCAAAAATCAATTCTTTTGCGTTAGACGCTTTTTTTAGCGGTTTCCAGCGATCCGGCAGCAATTCGTAAAACAACTTAGACATATTAAATAAGTTGTTTGTGCTTTCGTCTTTGTGCGCTACGATTAAAGAGTTTGTATTCTTTCTTGTAACTGTGCGGTAAAATATAAGCGCTTCTGTTAGAGTAGAAAAACCCATTTGACGCGCTTTTAGTATAATAATCCGCACAGGTTTTTTCTTTTGTTGCTGCTCTTTTATGATCTCGTATAATTTAAGCTGCGACTTGTTTAACTTAAAAGGAATAATCTCGCTGTCTTTTGTTTTTATCTTTAAAAGTTTAGGTGCGTATACTAAAAAATCTTTTACGATATTTTTAACTTTTTCTCTTGCAGTCATGTGATCAGTCCTTAATTTTGTTCATGAGTCGTGGACTTTTTGAGATTTTTAATAAAAATTATGCTTAAAAATGATTAAACGCAAATAAAAAAACGCTATAAGCGTTGATATTACTAGCTTTTAGCGTTTTTAAAGTCTTTAGACAAAATGATAATTTTGTATAATCTAGTAAATAGATATGAATTAGTCTGTTTCTTCTTCTATTTCTTCCAGTAAACTTTCATACATCATGTTCACATTTGCGTTAACATTTTGGTCTATCTCTTGCTTATCTCTCCATTTTTTAGGTTGCCTATTTTTTAACCAAAATATTGCGGCTGTAGTGTCCGGCGGATAATGTTTAACGGTTGGCACTACCAAAGGTTTACCGCTATCGTTAAATATTTTGTCCTCTGGGTGTTCGTACCCTTTAGCTCTATGGAATAGCTTTTGTGCGATTACTGCATCCGCTTCCATTTTTCCTTTTTTTAGGGACTCGGAAAAATCTTTGTGTGCTTTTTTCCATTCATTTATAGTATCCTCACAAACTGCAAAAAAATCGGCCATATCTTTATCTGTAGCGCCTAATAAGCATAACTTATATGCTTGCTCTGCGTATTCGGGTTTATATTTGCTTGGCCTGCCTGCCATATTATCACCTGCCTTATGTTATACTTTTAAAATATTCGCAATTTTTTGGACTTGAATTTATTATGCAATTTCCGTTTTTTTTGTGTCTTTATTAATTAACATTCTTATATACCCGCTTAAACTTATTCCTAGCTCTTTTGCTTTATTTTCTGCTCTTTTATATTCTTCTACTGTCATTCTTACGTTTAAATTCTTCCTGGAGGGCACTTATTGCACCTCCAATTCTTTTAATGCGTTTTCTAGC
>JASKKH010000044.1 GCA_030154265.1 Clostridia bacterium | reverse complement strand
ATTAGTTATTCTTCCTGTCCTGTGGCCTGGAAAACGTCCATGTCTGGTATGGGCGTTAGCCTCCCAGAGGGTAAAATGCTTACAACGCAAATAGCTCATGAAAGAAATTACATAGAAATTGCCTTTTTCTTGTGATAAAATAAAAACTTGGAAATTGAAAATGTGTGGGTGTAATACTATGAAATCAAATATATACCAAAAGTCTTACGAAGTTCATTACTATGAAACTAATTTTAGATTGGAAGCTACACCAAATACCATCCTGGGTTATCTTGAAGAAACCGCTACCTGTCATTCTGAAACAGTTGGTAATAATATTAACCTATTAAGCTCATCTGGTCTGGGTTGGGTTGTTTATCGCTATAATTTACAAATGAGTAGATACCCTTATTGGCAGGAAAAAATAACTATCACCACTTGGGTAGAGAAATTCCGTCGCTGCTTTGCTTATCGTAACTTCTATATATACGATTCTAAAGATAACCTTATAGGACAAGCTGCTTCTATCTGGATTTTGATAGACCTAAAACAAAAAAAACCTGTACGTATCCCTGAAAAAATGGTGGCACTATATGGTACGTATCCTAAAACTTTCCCTGAAGTTTTCTCTGAATTGCCAAAATTAGAAACCTCATCCTTTATTAAAGAATTTAAGGTCGGCCCAACAGATATTGACATTAATTTTCATACCAATCATAAAAAATATATTACCTGGTTATTAGAAACTATACCTTTTGAAGTACAAAAACAGGCGTTCCCAGCCTCAATCGAAATTACTTATAGAAAAGAATCTACTTGTAACGATCATATCCAGAGCCAATGCCAAGAATTAGATAAGGTTCATAACCGTAAGTGTTTTCTCCATTATATCACTTGTCCCGAAAAAGAAGCAGATTTAGTAATAGCTCGTACCACTTGGGAGAATTCTAGTGATAGTAATCTGCCGCGGCCTTTCCTGCTACATAGCCAGTAGAAAAAGCAGCTTGTAAATTATATCCACCTGTTAATCCATCAACATCTAATACTTCCCCGGCAAAAAATAAGCCACTAACCAATTTAGACTCCATATTTTGGGGATTTATTTCATTTACATTAATACCCCCCGCAGTAACATAGGCCTCACGTATAGAACGAGTATTAAGGATGGTTAAAGGTAATCGTTTAATCAGATTACCAAGAGCACGTATTTCTTTTTTCCCTACCTCACCAGCTCTTTTCTCACCATTTATTTCTATGATATCGGCTAAAACTTTAACAAACCTTAATGGGTAAATGTCTCCCAAAACATTTACTAACTTGCGCCTGGGATTTGCTTTTATTGCTTTAACCAACTTATTTTCCACTTCTTCAAAAGTTAAACCTACTTCCAAATCAACCTCGACAGTAACCGGAGATTTGTTTCGACTTACCCATAGACTTACTACCCTACTTAAGTTTAAAACGGCTGGGCCGGATATACCAAAATGGGTAAAGATTAATTCTCCACGGGAATTTCCTAATTTCTCTTTTTCCGCTTTTACTATAAGATAAGTATCAGAAAAAGCCAATCCCTTTAATTCTCTTACCCACCCCTCTTTAGTCACCATTGGTACAAGAGCCGGACGAAGGAGTTCTACTGTATGTCCTAAATTACTTGCCCAGGTATAACCCTCTCCTGAGGAACCAGTCCATGGATAAGAACATCCACCTGTTGCTACCACAACAGCCCTCGCTGGTAGTAGCCCATTTTCAGTATCAACACCTTCTACTCGGCTTTCCCTGACACAAACCTTTTTTACTCGGTTATTATAGATTATTTTAGCGCCAACACTTTTTAGACTATTTTCTAACACCTCACAAACCTCATCGGCTTTATTTGACCGGGGAAAAACCCTTCCATCAGGTTCTAGAGTTGTATATAGCCCTCTAGAATTAAACCATTCGATTAAATCCTCGTTACCGAAACTATGAAAAGCACTCCATAAAAATTGTCCATTACCCGGTATTTTATCAATTAACTCACGAATATCACCAACATGAGTCAAATTACACCTGCCATTTCCGGTAAGCCTTAACTTATTCCCCAACCTTCCTTTTTTCTCAAGTAAAGTTACCTTAGCCCCTGCTTCAGCCGCTGCATAAGCTGCCATCATACCTGCCGGACCGCCTCCTACAACTATCAACGAATCAACTGCCAAATTTATCACCCCCTTCTTTAAAAAGTACAAAATATAAATAAGCTTAGCATGTATTTCCTAATATAATGCTTAAGTATTCTTTCCTTTCATTGTTCTTCTAGACAAATAAGTAAATGATAACAGCAGCAGCCAATAAAACCATTTGCGGTACAACCGCCATCCGTAACACCTTATATAAGTCAGCCTTGAAATAATCACTTGTCAATACCAGGCAGAGATGCATTGGAGTAAGCATAACTCCCGTAAACGCAGCAACAAAAATTAAAACAATTAAGGCTAAATCAACCTGCCCCCCAGCAGCAATCAATATAGGGTAAATAATTCCCGAAGCTACAGACACTGTACCAACTAGTAACCCCACAATAAAACCAAACATACCCAAAACTATAAACTGAGGAACTGCTATGGATTCAAGTAAATAAGACAAACTGTTGACCGCATGAGTATCTAAAATTACCTGTTTAAATAACATAATACCCCATACAAGAAAAAGGGTTTTTGTCTGTATAGCTTCCTTACAAAGATTATAAATCTTTGTAAGAGTATAACCATGCCGGAGTAAAAGAATAATTAAAACCAACCCTACAGCAAAACCCACCTGGATTTGCAGTAACAAAACCATTACCACTACAAACAAAACAGGCGAAATACTAAGTAAAACTTCTTTGGTTAAACTCCAACGACCGGTTAAAATGCTTCCTTTCTCTTTTTGGGGTGGAATTTTCCTAAGTACAGGAAAACCTAAAATAGCAACTATAAATGTATAAGGAGCCAGAGCTAAAATTAATTTTTGAAGGGGCAGGTTACAAATACTGGAAGTAAGCAAAAGGCCTGGATAAAGGGGCAAACAGTATTCCCATATATGTCGATAATAATAGTTAATATAACTCTTTTCCTCAGGGGTTAGAGAAGTACCTGAGGCTGCCTGTCCTACTAAAGGTGCTGAAAATAAAGCTCCACCCATTGATGGCATCAAACCTATAAATGCTGGTAAAAAAGCTATTATCAAACGCGGATTACGAATTAGCTTCATTAAAGAATTAAGCATCCTTTTGAGATAGCCTTCTTGCCTAAGGAAATACTCAAAAATCATAATAATAATCAATATGACTTCTAATTTAATTGTTGTAGTGCTTCGGGTTGCTCGCCAAGCCATTCCAATAAAATCAAAGGGAGTTGTTCGGTAAAGTACCGCGAGAATAACCGAGCCCCCCAACATAACCGGCGGAAGTGGTTTCCGGCACCATAAAAAAAACATTATGAAGATAAATACTAATAACAACTTAAGGCCATCCAAGATTTTAACCTCTCTCCATTTTTACCCTAGATAAATATATATTTCTAGCTTAACATATAAAATTTCTATAGCCCAGGAAAGATTCCGCAGTAGGTTACTTTCAATCTCACGACATAACCTAAATGCGCTATCTTTGGCTTCACGGACAGTTTTACCCCGGGTTATCACGTAACCGGAGATAATGGAAGTACTGTGAAATTCAGGAACTCCACCGCCCGGCTTAATAAATAAATTCATTTCAACTAACCCTGGACATTTGAACTGGTTTAAAGGGGGTACCTGTCGGACAATACCTGGAGGCAGAGATATATAATGGTAAGTTTTTTAGCCATGGTACTATAAGACTCAATTTACATGTCTTATGCTTAGAAATATATTAAAAATATGAATCGACATAATTTTGATAACATTATCTAATGACAAATATCATCTATTTTTTCCAAAGAAGGCAGGTTTTTCTTATATTATAAAGAATAAAGTATCAATAAATAATTTATAAAGTCAGGTTTATTATTCTCCTTTTTAGAAAAGAAGGTTTCGCAATTTGTTTTTGAAAGAAATATTTAGCTTAAAGAATTACAATAATAAATTAGATTATTATCTTTCACAAATGGGCATTCGTACTAGATTGTTTCTACTTGTTTCCCTAGTGCTAGTGCCTCTTTTTATCTTTCATCTGATAACAATATGTAATCATTTTGAAATAGCCAGGGAGAATGAATTAAATTCTATCGAAAGACTAGCCTGGGAAACAAATGCAGTGTTTTTTAGTTATGTCCAAAACCTTTGGAACCGGGAATTAACTTTAGGAGAGGCTATTTCTATTCAAAATCCCCCTTTATCTAGTGATAAAATAAAAAAATATTTACAAAAAGAACTTTATCATGACCCTACCGTCTTAGCTTTTCACTGGATTAACCCTAATAAATCCATGATAGTTACAACAGTTAAAGAACAACGCTATATTCAAAATCTATTAACCCGGAAATACATCCAAAGCATTCAACAAGGTCAAGACAAAGTCATTTCAGATTTAATAGTTGATGATATGTACAATAATAACCCTGTTATAGAAGTAGCTACAGCAATCCGATGTGGAGAAAAATTGTTTGGAATTCTAATAGCAACTATTAATATAAACAAACTCGATCTAGTATTATCACTCAATAATAACAATGTTAATACCATTGGTATTAAAGATAGTAAGGGACAACTTATTTACTGTAATGGTATTAGTCCAAATATTACTCTTGACCAAAGAAAAAGAATTAACAATTCTCCTAGCGAAATAGCTTTAAAAAGACACATGTCAGTAAATGGCAATTTTTATTCCGACCTTGATAAAACATATATTATGGAGTCAGCTGTTCCCATCCAAGATACTGGGTGGGTAGCATTTGCATCTGCTCCTATCCATGAAATTTATTCTACAGCCCGTTATAAAACAGTTCGAGATCTAACCACCCTTCTTTTCTCAACCACTTTGTGTTTATTATTAGTTGTATTATTCGGAAATAAAATTTTACAGCCCATAACCTCTCTGGAGAAAGCTGCAAAAGATATTTCTCATGGAAAACTGGATACAAGGGTTATGATCTCTGGAAAAGACGAATTAGCTGTGGCCGGAGAAGCCTTCAATAAAATGGCTGAACGTATACAAGAAATGGAAGAAAATCGTAACAGATTTCTAAAAATAGTTGCTCACGAACTGCGTAATCCAATGGCGGGAATAAAAGGAATTATTGCCCTAATACAAAAACAAATAACCAATGGAAAACCTATTAGCAATATGACCCCTATGCTTGAAGTAGCTGACCGAGAAATTAACCGTCTTAACCAACTTTTAAGTGAGGTTTTAGATACATATAGTATTACAGGAGGACATCTACCACTCAATTTAGCACCAGTAAACCTTGTTAAAGTTATACGATTATCCGTTAAACCTTTCTTATTGTCAGATAAACAAAAACATGAATTTGTACTTAAAAATGTTGATAACCCTGTTTGGGTTATTGGTGATGCTAATCGCCTGGAAAATGTCTTCCGAAATCTTATAAGCAACGCTATCAAATATTCGCCAAAAGGTGGGAAAATAGAAGTTATATTAAAAGTTGAAGAAAAAAATGTAGTCGTATCAATAAGTGATCAGGGGATAGGCATTCCTAAAGACAAACTTAACAATATTTTTGATGCCTTTTATCGAGTAAACAATCATCTGGAAGGAATAGGTTTAGGACTATTTATTTCTAAAAGTATTGTACAAAGACATATGGGGCGATTATGGGTGGAAAGTGAAGAGGGAAAAGGTTCGACATTTTATGTAGAGCTCCCTCTATATAGATAAGGAGGTAACTTGAAAATGGCAAAAGTTTTAATTATTGAAGATAACCCTTCAATTAGTCTCATTTTAAAGGAAATATTATCAACTGAAGGCCATACGGTAAACACAGTTGTTGATGGTTATTCTGCTTTAGAAAAGTTAAAAGAAACACCTTTACCAGATATTGTACTCTTAGATTATTTCATGCCAGGTATGAACGGACAAGACTTTATAAAAGAAATGAGAACCAAACCCAGCCTTAAAAATATTCCTGTAATTGTAGTAACAGGAGCTGATTTAAGCTTAGAAGATTTTCAAAAGGATGATTGCCAAGCTATAATAAAAAAACCTTTCGATTTAAACGAAGTAGTTGAGAAAGTAAAGAACTTACTTTAATCTTATAAAAATTAATAAATAAAAAATTGTCCGTTAATTATCTACAAGTTTATCCACATTATCCACAGCCCATTATTAACAACCCCTGTACATATTGTTAAAAAATCAGGGGCGTAATGTGGCTATTACCCTTTCGGGATTTAGCAAGAAGTTTAAAGCATGTATAGCTTTTGTAAAAATAACGTCAGCCGCCTCCAAAGCCTCTTTGGCTGCCCCTTCTTCCCCAATAACCAAAAGACCAAGGATTGCTTCTTTTAGCATAAGGGCATCATTTCGACCGTTACCAATGGCAACCGTTACATTACTTCCAAGTTTTTCAACTAACTGAACTTTATCAGGCCCACCAGCCTGTTTATTTACAACCGATAAAGTAACTGGTAAATTACTGCAGGTCTTTTTTACCGTACCGAAAGTGTCTGCAGTTAGAATATATAGATTAACTTTATCACTTAGTTCAATTAGTAGTTCTTCTATGCCCTCTTGTAATTTCCCATCAGTTGCTATAGTACCGTTATAATCCAAAACAACGTTTTTTATAGTTATAACCTTATCAGGTAATCGATAGTTAAGAATTTTAATCCCTCCTCCTTTCTCCACTACAAAGTTTAGATAATATTTATTTATTAGAAGTAACACCTTTAGGTATTGACAAAGCACAGGGACCTGTAGCACACTTACCACACGCTTCACATAATCCCAATTCCGAATAATTTTCATATGTTTTTAGTAATTGATTATAACATTTCTTTTTGTCAAGATATTCCATAGTAAGAGCCCTGGTAGGACAAAGAGATACACAAGCCTTACAACTTCCCTGGCGATAGTATAGACAATAATCTTGAGTTTTTAATGGTGTAGTCGGAAGTAAGGTATCGACCACCAAGCTACCAAATCTCCCTGCACAACCGGAAGAAGTAAGGGTAAAAAAGTAGAAGTAATTGAAGGGGATCATGGTAGTAACTCTTCTGAGGCTGCAAGTGTAACCCAAAAACTTGTTACCCAAGGGGTTCAATGAGCATGGGAACCTGTTTTTCCACCTAAGTGTTCACAGGTTATTATACTGAAGGTGCCCTCTTCATGAAGGAAATACGAAAACACCCATAAACAGAGTAACTGCTAAAAGTATAACCATTAATAATTATAAATGTTCATTTTCTCAAGTTTTTACCCCTCCTTATCGTTTTATGAAAAATATAATTTCTATTTAATTTATTTTTGAAAGTAACGGTTTCCCTCCTTCCAATCATTTTATAAATTTGACCATATTTATTTATAAATCACAATTTCCATATGGTTAAACAGTATCAGCTTTTGTTGAGAAAATGAAGATACAAAGACCAGATATTATCACCAGACCCCCTATAACCTGAAGAATATGGGGGACTTCACCTAAAATAAAATAGCCTAAAATTGTAGCCCCTACCGCTTCACCTAAGATACTGACTGATACCACTGCAGCTTTCACATAACGTAATGCCCAATTAAAAACAGTATCACCGAAGATCGTTGGTATAATGGCTAAAGCAAGAAAGTATTGCCAATTCCCTGGTAAATAAGTATAAAGAGATTTATATATACAAAGATTTATAATTAATAAAAAAAGTGAAGCTGTACCATATACAAGAAAAACATAAGGAAACAATGATAAGCTCTTGCGTAAATCTCGGCCAATAAGTACATAAATTGCTATAAAAAATGCTCCCGAAAAGGCTAATAAATCACCCCAGAAAGCTACTCCTCCAAGTCGCAGGTCACTTGCACCAATTAAACAACTTCCAATAAGTGCAATAAATGCTCCGATAGCACTGCCAGGACTAATTTTTTCTTTTAAAAAAATAAAACCTAAACTAACTACAAAAAGCGGTTGCATTGTCACCAACACAGTTGAACTAGCAACAGAAGTATAATTAAGTGAAGCAATCCAAACAGTAAAATGTAGTGCAAGAAACCAACCAGAAATAAAAGCCTTGGTTAGGTCAATCCGATTTAAACTTTTAAATTCCGATATTCCGGAACGAGAAAGAGATAGTGGTAATAACATTAGCACTGTAAATAAAAGACGATAAAAAGCAATAACCATAGGTGGAGCTGTTGCTAATTTAGTAAAAATAGAAGAAAAAGAAACAGCCACAACACCGATAAAGACAGCCACATAAGGATTTAAAAAAGGCTTTCCTGTCATTGACACAAAGAAAGCCTCCTTAGTTTTATATAAAAGAAACTCTCGCCGATGGCTTACCACTTCCTTTTATTAAACAAAGATTTAAGTCGAAAACTTTACGACTAAAAGAGACTTTTCACCAGTTATATAAAATTTAACGTTAAAGCAATATATAGTCTTATCGGCAATATAACTGATATATTTTTAAAAAACACAGTCAAATTTTTAAATTCTATGTTAACACCTCTTTTCCCTTCTTTAAATTGATTTTTACTTGATAAGTAAGATCATCTTATGCTTCCTTTTTCTTTAATTAGGTTAAACTGTAGAAACAGATTATTTTCCCGGAGTTGACTGATATGCTCCTGTTATTATCTTCTCTAGCCCTCATAACAGGTTCATGGATTATAGTAAAACAATTAAAAATTAAATCCATTACTGACTCTATTTTAGCTGTTGGAATAATTTCTATAGCTGCTAAAATTTTAATTCTATTGACAGCCGGCATAATATTCACTAGCCTTAACCGACAGACTGTATTATTACTGGTCATAATATGGTTAGCATTCAGCCTAATCCTACAAAGAATTTTGCAAAGATTAACATCAAAGCAGGGATATTTCGGTAATTTTACAAATCGTAAGTCCTGGGAACAAGATAAAAAATTCTATTTAAGTACAGGACTAATTCTTTTCCAAAATCCTATTACTATTATAGTTGGATTGGTTTTGTTTTTAAGTTTCTATTACATAGCCTTAGGTTGGATTTACCTTCCGCCATTTGCCTGGGACGAAATTTGGTACCATCTTACTCCTATGGCTTTTTGGTATAAACAAGAAGCAATCAGCCCGCTACCAGAAGCAACCCTTTGGCACAATTACAATCCCGCCCAAGTCGACCCAAGTAAATTAGCCCTGGACTTAAGTGTAGCTTTTAACTGGTCTAACGTTTACCCTCTTAATACCGAACTTAGTGCATTATGGATTATGGTCTTAACCGGTAAAGACCTTTTAGTAGATGCAGCTCAATTGCCCTATGTTTTAGTAGGTTCATTAGCCACTTATGGTCTGAGTAAATCAGCGGGTGCAAGCCGAAATACCTCATTACTAACAGCAATGCTTTTTATACTTACACCAATGGTCTTAATCCAATTACGAGTGGCCTATGCCGATGCAGCGTTTGCCTCTATGGTTGCAACTTCTATTTATCTTTTTTTAAGATGGCAACAACAACTTAGCACCAAATATGCCCTGCTTTTGGGGTTATCCCTGGGACTTATGATGGGAATTAAGTCAACAGGAATAGCATTTGCAGGGATATTAGCATTGTTAGCTCTATTTTACCTGGTCTGGCACTATAAGACTGGTAAAATAAAAAGCCGTATGCTATGGCAGCAAACGGCTATCGCTTTCTTCGCTTTAGTTTTAACAGGATCTTATTGGTACCTTCGTACCTGGTGGTACTATGGTAACCCCATTTATCCCGTCGAGTTAAATCTTTTTGGTCTTAAAATGCCCGGCCTGGGGAGTGTTTCCCAACTCTTTATGACTAGTAATACCCCCGAAGCATACCAAAATCGTAATGTAATTCTAAATATCTTTACCTCATGGTTAGAGCTTGGAAAAGAAACCTATAACTATTACTCCCGCACCCGTGGACTTGGACCAATCTGGAGTAGTTTAGCCCTACCGGCAGTACTACCTTTTATAATTTATGCTTGGCGCAGCCACTATACCCCACCTCTCTGGATGGTCGGTATTATTCTCCTGTTCTTAACAATCCAACCTGCTGTTTGGTGGCCCAGGTATATACTTTATATAATTCCTGTAGGGTTGGCGGCTTTCGCCTGGGTTTACGACCACCTGCAAAAAAAGTTTAAAATTTTTACCTCATGTCTTTTGATACTTCATTTAACAGTTTCAACAAGTCTAGTTTTAATAGAAACACTAGATAAATTACCTTTAGCAATGCATCTACCTGCTCAAAGTCGTACTTTTGGTCAATTATACTTTAATGATTACATTTGGGTGGATAAAATCCCCCCAAGTAGTATTGGCCATACTCCTATGGCCTGGATTTACCCGCTTTATGGAGGTCTCCGTCATGAGGTTTACTTAATTGATGGTATCTCAGAACTTTCCTGGCGTAAAGCCATCCTTGAAAAAGATGTACAATACGTTGTTGTTACTAGAAATTATGGTAAATACGATAGTTGGGCTAAATCATCTGATGATTTACTAGATCTTTATTTTAAGGGAGATAAAATTAATGTCTATAAGGTCAAGTAATAAAGATACAAATAAAGAAAAACCACTTAACTTATCCTGGTCAATTTTCTATATGGGTTCAGCCATAATTATTAGCTTGTTATATTATTTAAATCCGGGATTATCAAAATTAATTGAAAACGCAAATAAATGGTTAAAATGGGTTAATAACTTTTAAAAAAACAAAGAGCCAAATTGTTGGCTCTTTGTTTGTCTAATCATTTATTCCCTGCTACAGCTACCACAACTGCTGCTTGAATTTAACTCAGAGGACATCTCCTGGTTAGCATTAAATTTCTTTCCAGCTTTTTTAATCTTATTTAGTGTCTGTTCAATTTTCTTTTCTTTTTTTGTTTTGGCCATTTAAAACACCTCCGATGATAAGATGTGTTTTTATGGCCTTTTTTATACTAACAGTATGTTTAGTATTTTTACCTAACTATATACAATTAACCTTTATTGGGAGTCATAAAATATTAATTAAGGGTAGATAATATACTTGCTTAGAATTTAATTTAACTTTTGTAAATAATTACTTTGTTTATTTATTTACCTTAAAATTTTATTTTTATCAACAATTTAAGTTTACATTGACTTTATCTAATATTATTTAAAATCTCTCGTACTTCTACTTACCCCTGCCTCTTCAAATGTAAACATTCTGCTAATAATCTGCGCTGCTGCTTCTACAATATTCATGGCCAAACAAGCTCCTGTTCCCTCGCCCAAACGCATTTTCAAATCCAACAGTGGCTTTAAACCTAAATAATTAAGCATCAGTTGGTGTCCGGGTTCAACAGACCGATGTCCGGCAATCATATAATCAACAGAATGAGGTGCAAGTTCTTTTGCTAATAAGGCACCTGCAGTGGAAATAAAACCATCAATAACTATAGGAATTCTATAATATGCAGCCCCTAGAATAACTCCTGCAATTCCACCAATTTCAAATCCACCTACTTTGGATAGTACATCTATTGGGTCGGCTGGATTAGGATTATTAACTTCCAGGGCTTTCTCTATGACCCTGATCTTATTTTCTAAAGCTATATTGTCAATCCACGTCCCTCTTCCTGTCACTTTATGCACAGGAAGTTTTGAAATAGATGCAAATATGGCACTACTAGCAGTAGTATTCCCTATACCTTTATCCCCGGTAGCTAATAAATCAACACCACGATCTACCAACTTACCAACAATATCTATACCTGATTGCAAAACCTGTTCAGCCTGTTTTCTAGTCATAGCAGGACCCTTAGTCATATTCTTAGTTCCATAATCAGCCTTATAAGATAAAATTTTACCTGTATTAACTAAATCACTAAGGTCAGAGGCAACCCCCATATCAACTATAACAACCTCAGCACCTGCTACTTCCGCCAAGATATTCATAGCCGCTCCCCCGGCTATATAATTACGAACCATCTGGCTACTAACTTCCTGGGGGAAGTTGCTAACCCCTTCTTCTGCAACCCCATGATCGGCGGCCATGGTTACAAGAACTTTCTTTTTTACCGAAGGTTTTAAAGTCTCTTTAATTGCGGCTAATTGTTCCGCTACTGTCAGTAGTTCTCCCAAACTCCGCCAAGGCATAGTTAAGTTATCAAAATGGTTCCTTGCTTTTTCCTTCCATTCATAATCCACTGCCTTAATTTCTTTGATAATCTTTTTTAATTCAGTCATACTTTTTACCCCCCCATTTAAAAAACTTCTTTTAAAGTTAATTATTTAAACGTTCTTTTACTAAAAAATAAAATCCACGCTTCAGTAAGCGTGGATTTTACCTTCATCCAAGCTATGCCAACCCTCCTCGTGGCCGGCAAAATTTCCCAGGCAGGTCTCCTGACTCAAGATCATAGCAACATTGCCCCTTCCCCCAATATTGAATTGGAGTGGTATTGGCAACTGCTCCCTTTCACAGTGGCGGGTCCGTCCGGGAATTTCACCCGATTCCCTATTCTCCCTTGCGGACACCTGGAAAATCATATAAGATTTTAAAGAATATTATAATCATATAAATAAATATTATCAATGCTATTATTTAAAAGAGCTATTTGCGTTGTAAGCATTTTACCCTCTGGGAGGCTAACGCCCATACCAGACATGGACGTTTTCCAGGCCACAGGACAGGAAGAATAACTAATA
>JASKKH010000015.1 GCA_030154265.1 Clostridia bacterium | reverse complement strand
GGAGGCTAAAAGAAGATGGCCAAACAAAAATACGAACGCACGAAACCGCATCTTAACGTAGGAACAATTGGACACGTAGACCATGGGAAAACCACATTAACAGCAGCTATAACAATAAATCTGGCAACTGCTGGTGGAGCCACAGCCACAGCATATGACCAAATCGACAAGGCACCAGAAGAAAGGGAACGCGGAATTACAATTGCGACAGCGCACGTAGAGTATGAGACCGAAAAACGTCACTATGCACACGTAGACTGTCCAGGACACGCCGACTATGTAAAGAACATGATTACCGGTGCAGCCCAGATGGACGGAGCCATTCTAGTAGTATCCGCGGCTGACGGTCCCATGCCACAGACCCGCGAACACATCCTCTTAGCACGTCAGGTAGGCGTACCATACATTGTCGTCTTCATGAACAAAGTAGACCAGGTAGACGATCCCGAGTTATTAGAATTAGTAGAGATGGAAGTTCGCGAACTATTAAGTGAATACGAATTTCCCGGAGACGACATTCCGATTATAACTGGTAGTGCCTTAAAAGCCATGGAATGTGGCTGCGGCAAACGCGACTGTGAATGGTGCGGCAAGATATGGGAGCTAATGGATGCAGTAGATGAATATGTACCGACACCAGAACGCGATGTAGACAAACCATTCCTAATGCCCATCGAAGACGTATTTACCATTACTGGTCGCGGAACCGTTACAACAGGAAGGGTAGAAAGAGGAACAATAAAAACAGGCGAAGAAGTAGAAATAATAGGGTTGCGTGACCAGGTAAGGAAGACAGTAGTAACAGGAGTCGAGATGTTCCGCAAGATTTTAGACGAAGCGGTAGCAGGGGATAATATCGGAACCCTATTAAGAGGTGTAGAAAGAAAAGAAGTAGAACGCGGGATGGTACTGGCCAAACCGGGTTCAATCAAACCACATACCAAATTTGACGCAGAAGTCTATGTACTTACCAAAGAAGAAGGTGGAAGACATACACCATTCTTCAACGGATATAGACCGCAGTTTTATTTCCGGACAACAGACGTCACAGGGGTAGCCAAACTTCCAGAGGGAGTAGAAATGGTCATGCCAGGCGATAACGTCAAGATGAGCATTGAGCTAATAACCCCAATTGCCATCGAAGAAGGCTTACGCTTTGCTATTCGCGAAGGCGGTCGTACTGTTGGCGCTGGCGTTGTTACTGGAATTAATGAATAGTTTATGAGCGAGGGATCAGGTGCTTACACCTGATCCCATGCCATGAAGGAGGGTAAGTAACGCATGGCGAGGCAGAAAATCCGCATTCGACTTAAAGCATTCGACCATCGGGTTTTAGATCAATCTTCTCAAAAGATAGTAGACACAGCGAGACGTACAGGAGCAGTTGTTTCAGGTCCTATTCCTTTGCCAACGAAGAAAAATATATTTACAATATTACGCTCACCCCATGTCAATAAAGATTCACGGGAGCAGTTTGAGATGCGTACTCATAAGCGTCTAATTGATATTGTTGAACCAACACCAAAAACAGTAGATGCATTGATGCGCTTAGATCTCCCGGCAGGGGTTGACATTGAGATTAAACTGTAAGGGGGGTCAGAGCAGGTGCGCAAAGGTATTTTAGGTAAAAAAGTTGGTATGACCCAGATTTTTGATGAAACCGGCAAAGTGATTCCTGTAACGGTTGTTCAAGCTGGGCCATGTGTTGTTATACAGAAGAAAGAAACAGCAACCGATGGCTATAATGCTTTACAGGTCGGTTTTGAACCAATCAAAGAGAAGAAGGTAAACAAACCACTTAAAGGACATTTCAATAAGAGTGGAGTAACTCCTTGCCGATATATCCGTGAGTTTCGCATGGACGACCTTGAAGGTTATGAAGTAGGCCAGGAAATAAAAGCGGACATTTTTAGTGCTGGAGAAAAAATCGATGTAACAGGTGTTTCAAAAGGTAAGGGGTTTGCAGGTGGCATTAAACGTCACGGCTTTCACCGTGGATTAATGGAACATGGTTCTAAATATCACAGACGTCCAGGTTCTTTGGCTGCGAAAGGACCAGCCCGTGTATTTAAAGGGCGCCGTTTGCCAGGACACCTGGGAACTGAGAAGGTAACTGTTCAAGGGTTGGAAATTGTAAAAACCGATCCTGAACGTAATCTCCTTCTTATCAAGGGTTCGGTTCCAGGTCCCCGCCACGGATTGTTGATGATTAAGAATTCGGTAAAGGGAGGCTAACAGGCAATGCCCAAAGTAGCCTTATATAATGTTCAGGGTCAGCAGGTAGGTGAAATAGACCTCAGCGACGATGTTTTTGGTTGCGAGGTAAATGAAGCGGTTCTGCATGATGCGGTAGTTATGCAGTTAGCCAGCCGGCGACAAGGCACGGTGGCAACTAAAGGTTGGGCTAAGGTCAGTGGTGGTGGCCGTAAACCATGGCGGCAAAAGGGTACTGGGCGTGCTCGTGCAGGTAGTATTCGTTCTCCTCTATGGAGAGGGGGCGCGGTCATTTTTGGTCCACAGCCCAGGGATTACGGTTATAAACTACCCAAGAAAGTACGTCGTTTAGCTTTGCGTTCAGCTTTATCGAGTAAAGTAAATGAAGGTAATATGATTGTCCTTGACAACCTAACTCTTGCAGAACCTAAAACCAAGGAAATGGCTAACATAATAGAGAACCTTACCGGTCAAGATAAAGCCTTGGTTGTTACAGCTTCTAGAGATAGAAATGTTGAATTATCAGCTCGTAATTTACCGGGAGTTAATTTTGTGCCTTCGGAAGGCATAAATGTTTACGATCTTCTAGCTTACGATAAATTAATTATTACTAAGGATGCCGTAGAACGGATTCAGGAGGTGCTTAGTTAATGCGGACTCCTGAAGAAATTATTATTAAACCGATAGTAACAGAAAAGACAACAAATTTGATAGCTGAAAACAAGTATACTTTTTTAGTTGCTCCTGAAAGCAATAAAATAGAAATTAAAAATGCGATAGAAAAACTTTTCGATGTAAAAGTATTAAAGGTTAATACTTTATATGATCGTGGGAAATTGCGCCGTGTAGGGCGATATCAGGGGCGTCAACCAGACCGTAAAAAGGCTATTGTTACTTTAGCAGATGGTGATAAGATACAAATCTTTGAGGCCTTGGAATAGCTTAAAAGGAGAGAAGTGGACATGGCCATCAAAAAGTTTAAACCAACGTCACCCGGCCGGCGACAGATGACCGTAAGTGACTTTGCAGAAATTACAGCTAAAGAGCCATATAAACCCTTAACTGTTCCTTTAAAGAAAAAGGCAGGAAGGAACAATCAAGGCCGTTTAACTGTTCGCCACCAGGGAGGTGGCCACAAGCGCTTATATAGATTAATAGATTTTAAGCGTGATAAAGACGGCATTCCAGGCCGCGTGGCAACTATAGAATATGATCCTAACCGTACTGCATACATTGCTTTGGTAAATTATGCTGATGGAGAGAAGCGATATATCTTAGCTCCAGATAAATTGAAAGTTGGAGATAAGATTGAAAGTGGAGCTGAAGCTGATATTAAGGTTGGCAATGCTCTTCCTCTTAAATCCATTCCCGTTGGTACTATAGTGCATAACATAGAACTTAAACCTGGTAAAGGCGGGCAAATGGTAAGATCAGCTGGTGCGGCTGCTCAACTTATGGCTAAAGAAGGTGGCTACGCTTTATTACGATTGCCGTCTGGAGAAGTGCGTAAAGTACATGAGAATTGCCGGGCTACAATAGGCCAGGTAAGTAACCTTGATTGGGAAAACATTAATTTTGGTAAAGCAGGACGGAAACGTTGGCTTGGGATTCGGCCAACTGTTCGCGGCGTAGTAATGAATCCGGTAGACCATCCTCATGGTGGTGGTGAAGGACGCTCACCAATTGGACGCAATCCAGTAACACCTTGGGGTAAACCTGCGTTAGGGGCTAAGACACGTAAGAAAAGAAAGCCTTCCGATAAAATGATTGTAAAGCCGCGTAATAAAAAATAGAGCGGTGAAAGGAGGTTCCTTTTATAAATGGGTCGTTCCCTGAAAAAAGGGCCATATTGTGATGAAAAGCTACTAAAAAAGGTTATTGATATGAACGAGAAAGGTGAAAAAAAGGTTATAAAGACCTGGTCACGACGTTCTACAATCTTCCCTGAAATGGTTGGTCATACCTTTGCGGTTCATGATGGTCGTAAACATGTACCGATTTATGTTACTGAAGATATGGTTGGACATAAGCTAGGTGAGTTTGTGCCTACTCGTACTTACCGTGGGCACGGAGCGCATACAGAACGTTCTACAGCGTTGAAGTAAGGGGGGTAACAGGATGGAAGCTAAAGCAGTATCCAGATATATCCGGATTTCCCCACGACGTGTTCGCCAGGTAATTGATTTAATTCGCGGTAAAGGGGTACGGGAGGCAGAAGCCATTTTAATGAATACTCCTAAAAGAGGTGCCAAAGTAGTAGCTAAAACGCTTAAGTCAGCAGTGGCTAATGCTGAGCACAATTATAATATGGACAGTAGTGAATTATATGTCTGCCGTACTTATGTAGACGAAGGTCCAACCCTGAAACGTTATCAGCCGCGAGCTCAAGGTCGTGCAAATATTAGACGCAAGAGAACTAGTCACATTACCGTGGTGGTCGGGGAAAAGGAGGACTGATTTCGTGGGTCAAAAAGTTAACCCCAAAGGATTAAGAATAGGGATAATTCGAGATTGGGACTCACGCTGGTTTGCTGGAAAGGAATACAAAGAATTACTTCGCGAAGATTTAAAAATTCGTGAGTTTATAAAGAAACGCCTCTACCAGGCTGGTATTGCAAGCATAGAGATTGAACGGGCTGCTAATCGAGTCAAAGTTATTGTAAACACTGCTAAGCCAGGTGTGGTTATTGGTCGAGGTGGCTCAGAAGTTGAGGCTTTGAGAAAGTCTCTCGAGAAGCTAACAGGCAAGGAAATAAATCTAAACATTGTAGAAATCAAGAAACCTGAACTTAATGCTCAGTTGGTAGCAGAAAATATTGCTAGTCAAATAGAGCGAAGAGTAGCATTTAGGCGTGCCATGAAGCAGGCAGTTGGTCGGACTATGCGCATGGGCGCTGAAGGTATAAAAATTAGTTGTAGTGGCCGTTTGGCAGGGGCAGAAATTGCTAGAACTGAATGGTACAGTGAAGGCAAAGTACCGCTTCACACATTAAGAGCAGATGTTGATTATGGTTTTGCCGAGGCCAATACGACTTATGGTAAAATAGGAGTCAAAGTTTGGATTTATAAAGGAGAAGTATTACCTGAAAAGGCCAGGGTCCAGGAAGGGGGCCGAAAATAATGTTAATGCCCAAAAGGGTAAAATACCGCAAGCCACACCGTCCAGGAACCAAGGGCAAAGCTGTAAGAGGTACTAAAGTAATAGATGGCGACTTTGGTTTGCAGGCTCTAGAACCAGCTTGGATTACTAGTCGGCAGATAGAAGCAGCTCGTGTTGCTATGACTCGTCATATTAAACGTGGCGGAAAAGTTTGGATCAAGATATTTCCAGATACTCCTATTACTGCAACGCCGGCTGAAACCCGTATGGGTAAAGGTAAAGGCACACCGGAATATTGGGTTGCAGTAGTTAAACCTGGTCGAGTAATGTTTGAGCTCGCAGGAGTTCCTGAAGAAGTAGCTCGCGAGGCAATGCGTTTGGCTTCACATAAGCTACCTATTAAAACAAAGTTCGTGAAGCGGACGGGATTGGGTGGTGAGGTCAATGAAAGCTAATGAAATTCGTGATTTGACCACCGAGGAATTGAATCAAAAGGTAAAAGAATTAAAGCAGGAATTATTTAATTTACGTTTTCAACTGGCTACAGGCCAAGTTGATAATCCAATGAGAATAAGGGAAGTTAAAAGAAACATAGCCCGGGCAAAAACGATTATTCGTGAACGCGAGTTAAAGCAGGAACGTGCATAGTTTTTAAGACCTAGATAATGGGAAAGGAGGGCAGTGCCCTTGGAAAGGAATTATCGCAAGACCCGAATTGGAAAAGTGGTTAGTGATAAGATGGATAAAACAGTACTGGTTGCAATTGAAGATAGGGTAAGACATCCATTATTAGGTAAAACTGTGCGCCAGACTAAGAAATATAAAGCCCATGATGAAAATAACGAATGCCAAGTCGGTGATAAAGTTAAAATTATGGAAACCCGGCCATTGAGTAAAGAGAAGAGGTGGCGGGTAACGGACATCTTGGAGAAAGCAAAATAACCTTATCTCCGCTTAGGAAGGAGGTAAACCGATGATCCAACAGCAAACAATTCTGAAAGTCGGCGATAATACTGGCGCTCGGAAATTAATGTGTATTCGCGTTTTGGGAGGCTCCAAAAGGCGGTATGCTAGTGTTGGCGATATTATTGTAGCTTCCGTTAAAGAAGCAACGCCAGGAGGCGTGGTGAAAAAAGGTGACGTTGTCAAAGCGGTTATAGTACGTACCAAAAAGCCTGTTAGACGCCAAGACGGCTCCTATATTCGCTTTAATGAAAATGCAGCAGTAATAATTAATGAACAAAAAAATCCTCAAGGCACACGTATTTTTGGTCCCGTGGCTAGGGAGTTGCGGGAAAAAGATTTCATGAAAATTATATCCCTAGCACCAGAAGTATTGTAGGGAAAGGGAGGTGGAACAAAAAATGGCCACACCCAAAATACATGTAAAAAAAGGAGATACAGTAATGGTTATTACCGGTAAAGATGCCGGTAAAAAGGGAAAAGTATTAAGTGTGGAGCCTAGTAAAGGACGGGTAATTGTTGAAGGTGTTAATATTGTTAAAAGACATACTCGACCAACCCAAAAACTTCCACAAGGTGGAATAATAGAGCAAGAGGCTCCGGTTGCAAGCAGTAATGTCATGATTTTTTGCAATAAATGTAATCAACCAAGCAGAATAGGCAAACAAATTCTTGCTGATGGCAAGAAAACGAGAATTTGCAAAAAATGCGGCGAAGTCCTTGATTAGGCCCAGGGAAAGGAGGGCTGTTTGTGGCCAGACTTAAGGAAAAGTATTATAAAGAGATTCAAGAAAAGATGAAAGAGAAATTCGGCTATAAAAACATTATGGAAGTCCCTAAGATGGAGAAAATTGTAGTCAATATGGGTGTAGGTGAGGCAACTCAAAACCCTAAAGCCATTGAAGGGGCAATAAATGATTTAATGACAATAACGGGGCAAAAGCCTGTGGTTACAAGAGCTAAAAAATCAATTGCTGGTTTTAAATTACGTCAAGGTATGCCTATTGGATGTAAAGTTACTTTACGTGGCGATCGTATGTATGAATTTTTGGATCGCTTGATAAACGTAACTTTACCACGTGTAAGAGATTTTTCAGGTGTTTCGCCTAATTCATTTGATGGTCGTGGGAATTATACCTTAGGTTTAAAAGAACAACTTATCTTTCCGGAAATTGACTATGATCAAGTTGATAAAACTAGGGGAATGGATATTGTTATGGTAACATCAGCAAAAAGTGATGAAGAAGCCCGGGAGTTGTTGCGCGGATTCGGAATGCCCTTCCGGGAACATTGATAAGGAGGAAGTTTATGGCAAAAAAGTCATTGCGCGTTAAACAATCCCGTCCACCAAAATTTAAAGTGCGTGCTTATAACCGTTGTATGCGGTGTGGGCGTCCTCATGGTTATATGCGGAAGTTTGGCCTATGCCGGATTTGTTTTCGTGAATTAGCATACAAAGGTGAACTTCCCGGCATTACTAAAGCCAGCTGGTAAACTGTGGGGATTTAGAGGAAGGGGGTAGTTGCAGTTGATGACCGATCCCATTGCTGATTTTTTGACCCGCATCCGTAATGCGAATATGGTTTACCAAGAAAAGGTAGACATTCCAGCTTCAAAGGTAAAGCGGGCTCTGGCTGAAATTTTAAAGAACGAAGGATATATAAAGAAATACGATTATATAGAAGATGGCAAACAAGGTATATTAAGGCTATATTTAAAATATGGTTCTAATCGTGAAAAAGTAATAAGTGGCCTAAAACGTATTAGCCGTCCAGGTCTGAGGATTTATGCTAAGAAAGGTGAAATTCCTAAAGTTCTGGGTGGTCTGGGCATAGCCGTTATATCAACAAGTAAAGGTATATTAACTGATAAAGAAGCCCGACGCGAAGGAGTCGGCGGTGAAGTAATTTGTTATATTTGGTAACCTGGAGGTGATTCGGTGTCACGTATAGGGAAAAAACCGGTTAAGGTTCCGGCTGGAGTTAATATAGCAATTGAAGGAAATACAGTTACGGTTAATGGGCCAAAGGGCAAGCTCGTCCGCCAATTCCCTCCGGAGATTACCATTACACAAGAAGGAGAAGAGCTCATAGTTACCAGACCTTCTGATGCAAAACCTCACAGAGAGCTTCATGGACTTTCACGTGCTTTGCTTCAGAATATGGTAAAAGGTGTTTCGGAGGGATTTCAAAAAACTTTGGAACTCGTTGGTGTAGGATATCGAGCTACCAAACAAGGAAATAAATTAATTTTATCGGTGGGTTATTCCCATCCAGTGGAGATGGTGCCTGAACAGGGGCTTGAAATTGAAGTTCCTTCACCAAATAAGGTTGTGGTTAAAGGTATAGATAAAGAAGCTGTTGGTGCCCTTGCTGCTAATATTCGAAAAGTACGTCCCCCAGAACCCTATAAGGGAAAAGGTATTAAGTATGAGGGCGAATATATCAGGCGCAAGGTTGGTAAGACTGGTGCCAAAGGCGGCAAATAATAGGAGGTAAAGGGATGTTCAAAAGGATAGACCGTAAAGAGAAGCGGAAAAGTAAGCACCTACGGGTGCGGCGGCGCATTGAGGGAACACCGGAACGCCCCCGCTTGAGTGTCTACCGCAGCCTCCACCATATATATGCCCAGATTATAGATGATACTAAGGGTATTACCTTGGTTGCTGCTTCAACAAATGAAAAAGGGATGAGGGATCAAGAGTCAACCAAAAATAAAGAGGCTGCTATGAAAGTTGGGGAACTCATCGCCAAGCGAGCTCAAGCTAAAGGCATTGACAAAGTAGTTTTTGATCGCGGTGGTAATATTTATCATGGCCGTATTGCAGCTGTAGCTGAAGGAGCTAGAAAAGGCGGTTTAGAATTTTAATTAGGAAGGAGGGGAAAAATGGCCCGCGTTGAAAACAAGGACGTTGATTTAGTAGAAAAAGTAGTTCATATTAACCGAGTCGCCAAGGTTGTTAAAGGTGGTCGTCGCTTCAGTTTTGCTGCTTTAGTTGTTGTGGGTGATAGGAATGGCCGTGTTGGTGCAGGCTTAGGTAAAGCTAGCGAAGTACCTGAAGCAATTCGTAAAGGACTTGAAGAGGCCAAGAAAAATTTTATTAAAGTGCCTTTGGTAGGAACCACCATTCCCCATGAAGTAATTGGGCATTTTGGAGCTGGTAAGGTTTTGATGAAACCTGGTGCTCCTGGTACAGGTGTTATTGCAGGTGGACCGGTTAGAGCAGTATTAGAGGCTGCTGGAGTACGAGATATTTTAACGAAAAACCTGGGGTCAGCTAATCCTAACAATGCCGTTTATGCTACAATCCAAGGCTTAAAAAGCTTAAAGAGAGCAGAAGAGGTAGCACGCCTTCGTGGTAAAACGGTTGAAGAGCTGATTGGCTAGGAGGAATTGCCATGGCAAATTTAAAAATAACTCTTGTTAAAAGTTTAATTGGTAGGCCTGAAACACAGCGAAAAACGGCTAAGGCTTTGGGGCTTAAAAAATTAAATTCAACAGTTATCAGACCTGATACAATGACCATCAGGGGTCAAATAGCAAAACTAGCTCATTTAGTACAAGTTGAACAAGTAGATTAGGAGGTGAGGAATAAAGTGCGCTTGCATGAACTTAAACCATCTCCGGGTTCTCGACGCAAAGCAACCAGGGTTGGTCGTGGTATTGGCTCTGGTCTTGGCAAAACTTCTGGACGTGGTCACAAAGGGCAAAAAGCTCGATCCGGAGGAGGAGTGCGCCGTGGCTTTGAAGGTGGCCAGATGCCTTTAATTCGCCGCTTACCTAAAAGAGGATTTACAAATATTTTTGCCAAGAAATTGGCAGCTATAAATGTTGGTGAGCTGGAACGCTTTGAACCTGGTACTGTTGTCACCTCCGAATTACTTGCTGAAAAAGGTTTAATAAAGAAAGCACGTGATGGTGTTAAAATTTTAGGTGATGGCGAGCTAACGAAGAATTTAACAGTTCGTGTTCAGGCAGCTAGCCGTAAGGCCATTGAAAAAGTTGAGGCGGCGGGTGGCAAAGTTGAGGTGATTTAAATGCTAAATACTCTATCGAGTGTTTGGAAATTGGATGAATTACGTAAAAAAATACTTTTTACGTTAATGATGTTTGTTATATTTCGATTAGGGGCTCACGTTCCAGTTCCAGGGATAAACAACCAAATTCTCAATGAGCTAATCGGTAATGGAACGATCTTTGGTTTTTTTGATATAATCTCTGGTGGCGCATTTAAGAGGTTTAGTATTTTTGCTATGGGTATTATGCCCTATATTAATGCCTCAATTATTATGCAACTTTTAACAGTAGTAATTCCCGCGCTTGAGAAGCTGGCTAAAGAAGATGTTGAGGGTAGAAAAAAAATTAACCAATACACACGTTACGGAACTGTTGTCTTAGGCTTACTCCAATCGTTGGGTATGGCCTTGTACTTAGCTCGTACTAACGCTTTTCTATATCCAGGCCTCCAAAATTACCTGGTTGTAGCTGTAGTGCTAACGGCAGGTACAGCATTTTTAATGTGGCTTGGTGAGTTGATTACTGAAAATGGTATAGGAAATGGAATTTCACTTATAATTTTTGCTGGAATTGTTTCTAGATTACCAGCTGGGGCAGTAAGTTTGTATCAGTATGTTACTGCCGGGACGTTAAATATAATTTCCGCTATATTATTTGGGGTATTAGCGGTTCTGATTATAGCTGCGGTAATAGCTATGCAACAAGGTGAACGTCGTATAACTGTTCAATATGCCAAGCGTGTAGTTGGCCGGAGGGTCTATGGGGGGCAAAGTACTCATATACCTTTGAAGGTAAACCAGGCCGGGGTTATCCCCGTCATCTTTGCCATGTCAATTTTGTTATTTCCCAGTACACTAGCTTCCTGGTTTCCTAACAGTGGGTTTGCTAATGCCATAGTTAGTGTCTTTAATCCAAGATCAGCTTTCTACATGTTCCTGTATGCTTTGTTAATTATCTTCTTCACGTATTTTTATACGGCAGTTTCATTCAATCCATATGATGTAGCTGACAATATGAAGAAGTATGGGGGATTTATACCAGGATTAAGGCCGGGACGGCCTACTGCAGAATATATTGAAAAAATACTTTCGCGGGTAACACTAGCAGGGGCTATTTTCCTAGCCTTCATTGCGATATTACCGAATATACTTATGGGTATTACCGGCGTAAATCTTTATTTCGGCGGCACCTCTTTGTTAATAGTAGTGGGCGTAGCTTTAGAAACTATGAAGCAGCTAGAAGCCCATTTGTTGATGCGCCATTACCAAGGCTTTATGAAATAATACCGGGGGGAGTTAAAGATGAGGTTGGTATTGCTAGGACCACCCGGTGCCGGTAAGGGCACACAAGCTAAAGAAATTTCCAAAAGGATGTCAATTCCCCATATTTCAACTGGGGATATGTTTAGGCAGGCTATTAAAGAAGGAACTGAACTGGGTAAACAGGCTGAGGCTTATTTAAAAGAGGGACGCTTGGTACCAGATACTATAACAATCGGTTTAATTCAAGAACGTTTAACTATGCCTGATACCCATAATGGATTTTTATTAGACGGATTTCCACGCACAAAACCCCAAGCCGAGGCCCTTGATAGATGGTTAGATGGGCAAGGGGCTAATATTGATTATGTTCTAAACATTGAGGTGCCCAGGGAGCAGATATTAATTAGATTGACAGGGAGACGAATTTGTAAAGGATGCGGGGCGACATATCATGTCCAGTATAACCCTCCACAAAATTCTGGAATCTGTGATTTTTGTGGCGAAAAGCTAAGCCAACGCCCAGATGATACGGAAACAGTTGTTAGCCATCGCTTGGATGTTTATGTTGAACAAACATCTCTTTTGGTAAAGTATTATCGGGAAAAAGGGATTTTAAAAGAGATTGATGGGTCACATGATATTCCAGAAGTTACTCAGGCCATTGGTATGGCCTTAGGAAGTGATTGGCGATAATTATTTTAAAATCCTCTAAGGAAATAGCTCTTATGCGCGAAGCAGGCAGGATAGTCGCGGAGACTCTTGCTTTAATTGAAAAGCATATTGCTCCGGGTGTTACTACTGGTGAACTTGACCGGCTTGCTGAGGAGTATATAAGGAAGCAAGGAGCTGTACCTGCATTTAAGGGCTATCATGGGTTTCCTGCTAGTATTTGTGCTTCAGTAAATGAAGAGGTTGTTCATGGTATTCCGGGTTTAAATAAACTAGCTGAAGGGGATATTATTAGTATTGATGTCGGTGTGGTAAAAAATGGTTATGTTGGTGATTCAGCAGCAACCTTTCCAGTAGGTAGTATTAATGCTGAAAAGCAACACCTTATTGATGTAACCAAAAATTCATTATATAAAGGCATTGAGAAAGCGGTTATTGGCAACCGCTTAACAGATATATCCAATTCAATTCAGTCAACTGTGGAGGGGGAGAACTTGTCTGTTGTTCGGGACTATGTGGGTCATGGTATTGGCCGGGCTATGCATGAAGATCCCCAAATACCTAATTTTGGCCCTGCAGGTCATGGTCCCCGTCTCCGGGCAGGTATGGTTTTAGCTATAGAGCCAATGGTAAATATTGGCACCTTTGAGGTTTACACATTGGATAATAAATGGACAGTTGTAACTAAAGACCATAAACCTTCGGCTCATTTTGAACATACTGTAGCGGTAACCGAGAACGGCCCGGAAATATTAACGCTACTTTAAACCTTTAAATGGAGGATAAAGTACATGCCGTCAGGAGAGCTGAAAGTTGGTCAATTAGTTTTTTCTCGGGCCGGACGTGATAAAGGTCGTCCTTTTCTAATTTGGAAATTAGCTGGGCCCAGAAAGGTTTATCTGGTAGACGGCGATTTAAGGCGCGTCGATAAGCCTAAATTAAAAAACGTTGCCCATTTACAAGTAGTAAATCGTATAGCGACTAATATTAGAGAACGGTTATATAAAGGAGAAACAATTATCGACGCTGAAGTTCGCCAAGCCATTGCCCAGCTCTTAGGGACAGATGGGGCTTAAAAAAGGAGGGGTATTTTTGGCCAAAGATGATGTAATTGAAATGGAAGGAAAGGTACTCGAACCCCTGCCCAATGCTATGTTCCGGGTGGAGCTGGCCAATGGGCATCGGGTTTTGGCACATGTATCTGGTAAAATAAGGATGAACTTTATACGTATTTTACCGGGTGATCGAGTAACAGTGGAATTATCACCTTATGATTTAAGCCGAGGACGAATCGTTTACCGCTATAAATAATCTGGGAGGGTTTTCGTTGAAAGTTAAACCTTCGGTACGGCCTATTTGTGAAAAATGTAAGGTTATAAAACGCAAGGGGAAAGTAATGGTTATCTGTCAAAATCCTAAGCATAAACAAAAACAGGGATAGATTGGGGGTAGGCTAATGGCGAGGATCGCCGGGGTCGACTTGCCTCGTGATAAGAGGGTAGAGATTGCACTGACCTATATATATGGAATAGGTAGATCTACAGCTAAGAAAATACTGGCAGAAACAGCAGTTAACCAAGATACTAGAGTACGTGATTTAACTGAGGAAGAAGTAAGCCGCCTCAGGGAATATATTGATAACAATGTAGTTGTTGAAGGAGATATGCGAAGGGAAGTCGCTTTAAATATAAAGCGACTTATGGATATTGGGTGTTATAGAGGTTTACGCCATCGGCGGGGACTGCCTGTTAGAGGCCAACGCACTAAGACAAATGCACGTACACGTAAAGGTCCAAAAAGAACAGTTGGCGTACGACGTAAGAAGTAAAGGATATGTAGTAAGGGGGATTAGGTATGCCACCACGTAAAACTAGAACCCGTCGGCGGGATCGCAAGCATATTGAAAATGGTGTTGCTCATATTAAATCAACATTTAATAATACGATAGTAACTATTAGTGATAAGAATGGAAATGCTATCTCCTGGGCTAGTGCTGGTACTGTTGGCTTTAAGGGTTCTCGTAAGAGCACACCCTTTGCAGCTCAAATGGCAGCTGAGTCAGCTGCAAAACAGGCTATGGAGCATGGGCTTAGGGAAGTAGAGTGCTATGTCAAAGGGCCAGGGGCAGGTAGAGAAGCTGCAATCCGTTCCTTACAAGCAGCTGGATTAGAGGTTAGCGTTATTAAAGACGTAACTCCTATTCCCCATAATGGCTGTCGCCCACCCAAACGACGTCGAGTATAGTAAAAGGAGGCATAAATTTGGCAAGGTATACAAAATCAACCTGCCGCTTATGTCGGCGTGAAGGCACGAAGCTCTTTTTAAAGGGCGAGCGTTGTTATTCAGATAAATGTGCTGTAACACGGCGTTCTTATCCACCTGGTGAACACGGGCAAGGAAGAAAAAAGATTTCTGAATATGGCCTACAGCTAAGGGAAAAACAAAAAGTTCGCCGTATTTATGGTGTTTTAGAAAAGCAATTCAGAAACTACTTTAAGAAAGCTGAACGTCAGAAAGGTATTACTGGTGATAATTTATTAATTTTACTTGAAAGACGTTTAGATAATGTAGTTTATCGTTTGGGATTTGCTGAGTCTAGAGCAGAAGCAAGGTTATTAGTTAAACATGGTCACTTTTTAGTGAATGGCAGGAAAGTAAACATTCCCTCATATTTAGTAAAAGCCGGGGACGTTATTTCTGTTCGAGAAAAAAGTAAAAACAGCCCACGTTTTAAAGAAATAGCAGCTGAAGCAGCTCACCGGACGGTACCGGAATGGCTAAGTGCTGATGCTTCAGCCATGGAAGGACATGTTCTATCCCTGCCAACTCGCGAACAGATTGATACTGTGGCGGAAGAACACCTCATAGTCGAGCTCTATTCAAGATAAAAGCGCTGGAGAGCTCACGAGAAGGAGGGTAACAATGCTGGAAATTGAGAGGCCCAGGATCGAAACCATTGAGACATCCGAAAACTACGGACAATTTGTAGTTGAACCCTTAGAACGGGGTTATGGAATCACCCTGGGTAATTCCCTACGGCGAATTCTTTTATCCTCATTACCGGGGGCTGCTGTAACGTCGGTTAAAATTGAAGGGGTATTGCATGAGTTTTCAACTATACCCGGGGTTGTTGAGGATACTACGGATATTATCCTAAACCTTAAATCCTTATCATTAAAACTACACACCGATGAACCCAAGACGATACGGATTGAAGCTGAAGGGGAAGGGCCAGTTACTGCAGGAGATATTATTGCTGACGCTGATGTAGAAATTTTAAACCCTGAACTTGTTATTGCAACTGTTGAAAGCGGAGGACGTTTCTTTGCGGAAATAGTGGTAGAAAAAGGGCGGGGTTATGTTAGCGCAGAAAAAAATAAAAAAGAAGATCATGCTATTGGTATAATACCTGTAGACTCCCTATTTTCACCGGTGCATAAAGTAAATTATAAAGTTGAAAATACCCGGGTGGGTCAGATTACGGACTATGACAAACTGATCTTAGAAGTATGGACTGACGGGAGTGTTGCTCCTGATGCGGCAGTAAGCTCGGCTGCTAAAATTCTTATTGAACATATGAGAATTTTTGTAGGGTTAACTGAGCGTGAAAGTGATGAAGTGACCATGGTTGAGAAAGAAGAAGAAACTCAAGACCGAGTATTAGATATGTCTATTGAAGAGCTTGACTTGTCAGTTCGTTCATATAACTGTCTAAAACGAGCAGGAATTAACACTGTAGCCGAATTATTGCAGCGAACTGAAGAGGATATGATGAAAGTTAGGAATTTGGGTAAAAAGTCTTTAGAAGAGGTTACCCAAAAACTAAGTGAATTGAATTTGAGCCTGCGTAAAAGTGATGAGTAGGGGGACTAAGGATGGGATATCGTAAACTGGGACGCCTAGCAGGCCACCGTAAAATGTTACTTCGTAATATAGTGACCTCTTTTTTGCGCGAAGGTAAAATAGAAACCACCGAAATGCGGGCTAAGGAACTTAGAAGGTTAGCTGAGAAAATGATTACACTGGCAAAACGAGGAGATCTTCATGCCCGTAGGCAGGCTATGGCGTACCTTTTAGATGAAGATGTAGTAACTAAACTCTTTAATGAAGTAGGACCTAATTATAGAGATAAAAATGGTGGTTATACCAGAATCATAAAAACTGGATTCCGCCAGGGAGATGGCGCACCTATGGTGCGTATTGAATTGGTTTAAAAATGTTAGAGGTTCAGGGTATTTCTTATGTTTACCCGGGAACAGATAAACCAGCTTTAGAAAATGTTAGTTTCAAAGTTGAGCCAGGAGAATTTATAACGATTGTTGGTCCAAATGGTTCTGGAAAGTCTACCTTGGCTCGTCACCTTAATGGACTCCTTAAACCAACAAAGGGGAGGGTTTTGGTAGACGGATTAGACACAGCTAGAGAAGAAAACTTAATAGATATTCGCCGTCGGGTAGGAATGGTTTTTCAGGATCCTGACAATCAAATTATAGCTGCAACAGTTGAAGATGATGTAGCCTTTGGCCTCGAAAATTTAGGGTTACCCCCAGGTGAAATTAGGCAGCGAGTCGCAGCTGCCCTTGAGGCAGTTAAGTTGGCTGGCCTGCGTAGCAGGCCGCCTTATGGTCTTTCAGGGGGTCAAAAGCAACGATTGGCCCTAGCTGGTGTTTTAGCCATGCAACCTCGATATTTAGTATTGGATGAAGCTACATCTATGTTGGATCCTTTGGCCAGGGTGGAAATTTTACAGCATCTTCTACATTTTTGTAGAGAAAGAGGTATTGCTGTAATATTTATAACCCACATGATGGAAGAAGCTATTAAGTCTGAGCGCATGTTAATTCTTAAGGAAGGAAAAGTAATCCTGACTGGAACACCGGCTCAGTTAATGTATAAATTAAATGAAATAACTGGAGCAGGGCTGAGGCCTCCGGTTACGGTAGCGCTTAGTGAAGGTTTACGGCAAAAAGGGATAAAACTACCACCAAAAATATTTACATTGGAGGAGTTGGCCCACGCTCTATGGAGATTAAACTCAAAGAAGTAAGTTTTGCTTATCAGCTTGCTAATAGAAAAGTATTAGCACTGGATAATATTGATTTAACTGTTTCAGCAGGAGAATTTATAGCTATTGTGGGTGCTGGAGGTTCAGGAAAATCAACTTTGGCCCAGGTTTTAGCGGGGCTGTTGGCACCGATAAGTGGACAGGTATCACTAAATGGGAACGTTGTTAAGACCAGGAATAAATTCAAAGGGCATTCCCCGTGGGAGAAAGTTGGAATTGTATTTCAGCAACCCGAACATCAACTTTTTGCAGAAACAGTTTATGAAGATGTGGCCTTTGGACTTAAAAACATGGGTTATAATGGGGCCGAGGTGAAGACAAGAGTAAAAAAAGCACTTGAAGCAGTGGGATTAGATGAAAAGGAGATTGGATATAAATCCCCGTTTGCATTAAGTGGTGGCCAACAACGTCGTGTTGCAATTGCAGGTATTTTAGCTATGGAGCCTGAGGTACTTATTCTTGATGAACCCACAGCTGGCCTGGATCCTGTTGGTCGAGAGCAAATTATGGAGCTTATCCGTAATTATCAGAAACAACAGGGAGCAGCAATAGTATTAATATCTCATGACATGGCTGAAGTAGCTACAATGGCTCAGCAGGTTATAGTCTTGTATCAAGGTAAGATTGCTTTAAAAGGACCTCCTAGGGATATTTTTTATCAAGAAGAACTATTAAGAAAATATGGTTTATTACCACCACCCCTAACTCAACTAATGCTTGCTTTAAAGAGGTTTGGTGCTTCAGTATCAGTAAATGTACTTACTCTAGAAGAAGCTGAGGCTTCAATTGTAGAGTGGCTTAAAGGGGGAAATAGTAGTATTTGAGCTAGGACAATATATTCCTGGAGAAAGTAGCATTCACAACCTTGACCCTCGGGTTAAGCTAATTGGTTTGTTTATATATGCTATTGCGCTGTTAATAGCACCTACAGGAGCAGCAGCCCTTGTAGTAGGTTTAATTATTTTACTACCTATTATTGCTGCCAGACTGGAACTGATATTTATATGGCGACAGCTTCGACCATTAATTATTTTTTTGTTTTTTGTTTTTATTTTCCAGGCAGTCTTTACACCAGGATCAACATTGGCTTTTATAGGTCCGGTTAAAATTACCTATGAAGGCGTTAATTTAGGCTTGTTGGCTTTTGTCCGGGTGGTTTTCTTGGTACTTGCAGCTACAGTATTAACAGCAACTACAGCCCCCATGTCAGTAGCTGACGGTTTGGAGCGGTTGTTATCACCTGGTGAAAAATTAGGATTGCCGGCACATGAATTAGCCCTAATGCTGACATTAGCTTTACGTTTTGTGCCTACATTGATGGGAGAAGCTGAAAGAATTATAAAAGCTCAGATGGCCCGAGGAGCCTCTTTTCGGGGTACACAAATAAAAAATTTGCTACCTTTGATTATTCCCCTATTTATAAGTGCCTTTCGCCGGGCAGAAGCGTTAGCTGAGGCTATGGAGTCCCGAGCTTATCATGGGGGAAAGGGACGTACCCGAATGCGAGAGTTAAAATTAAAAACGGCCGATTTCTTATTTCTTGTGATAACCATATTTTTGCTTGCTGGGTCTTTATATTATAGATATGGAATTTGACCTGGAATGGTAAAACAAAAAAACAGAGGGCATTAAGAAAATCCAATATGTCCTTTGTTGTGTGGGAGTGCGTATTTTAAAAATCAGTGCCTAAATTAAAAATTATTTTGGCATATGACGGGACAGATTATTCTGGTTGGCAGATACAACCGGCAGCTCATGGAAAAACCATACAGGGTGTTGTAACATCTGCACTAAAGAAACTAACTGGAGAGGAAATAAGTCTAGTAGCTGCTGGGAGAACGGATGCTGGAGTTCATGCACGCGGCCAGGTAATTAGTTTTAATACAGCCTCAAGGATACCTGTAGAACGTTGGCCATTGGCCCTTAATAGTGTCTTACCCGAAGATATTGTGGCTTTGAAAGCTGAAAAAGTTCATGAGGACTTTCATGCCCGGTATGATGCTCGTCGGAAACAATATCGTTATACAATCTATAATGAACGTTTTCCGGATGTCTTTAGTAGACGGTACAGTTGGCAGATACCTCATCCTTTAGACCGAGATGCTATGGCTAAAGCTACTAAATATTTTATAGGTTATCATGATTTTCGTTCATTTTGTGCTTCCGGGAGTTCAGTTAAGAATTTTAATCGATATGTAGAACAATCTAAAATTAGTTACCGGGGAAATTTTATATATTTTGATATTACTGCAAATGGGTTTCTCTATCATATGGTCAGGAATATAGTAGGAACTTTAGTTGAAGTTGGACGACAACACATTAAACCAGAAAATATTGCAGAAATTTTAGCTGCCAAATGTCGTCAAAAGGCAGGTCCGACTGCTCCGCCTCAGGGACTATGCCTAGAGAAAGTAGATTACTAATTTCTTGACTTAAAGACATTAATTGCTTAAAATATGACTGTTGATAGGAACAGGAGGGAAAAAATGAGAACCTACATGGCCAAACCACATGAGGTTGAGCGTAAGTGGTATGTTATAGATGCCGCTGGTAAAACCCTGGGACGCGTTGCTACAGAGGCAGCTCGTCTACTTAGAGGGAAACACAAACCTATTTATACCCCCCATGTGGATAGTGGCGATCACGTAATTATTATTAATGCTGAAAAGGTACATCTTACTGGTAAAAAACTTTACCAGAAAAAGTATATTCGTCATAGTGGATACCCCGGTGGATTGAAAGTAATGAGATACGATAGACTTTTAGAGAAATTCCCGGAACGTGCTATTGAAAAAGCTGTTAAAGGGATGATTCCTCATAATAGTTTGGGCCGTAAAGTTTTTAAGAAATTAAAGGTATATCGTGGTGGTAGTCACCCACACCAGGCTCAACAACCAGAAGTATGGGAGATTAAGTAATAATAAAGGAGGCGACAAGTGTGGCCCAGGTACAATTTTATGGTACTGGTCGGCGTAAAAACGCAGTGGCTCGTGTTCGTCTAGTACCTGGTGAGGGCCGGGTGTTGGTTAACAACCGCCCCCTTGACCAATATTTTGGGCAAAAAATACTTGAGATGCTCGTCCGTCAGCCATTGAATGTTGTAGATATGGCTGGACGTTTTGATGTAATAGCCAAAGTACACGGTGGTGGTACAACAGGTCAAGCTGGTGCTATTAGACTTGGTATTGCAAGAGCCCTTCTACAAGCAGATCCAGAAATGAAACCAGTATTAAAACGTAATGGACTACTTACTCGTGACCCAAGAATGAAGGAAAGAAGGAAATACGGCTTAAAGAAAGCCCGTAAGGCACCTCAATTCTCTAAACGATAAAGGGGAGGTTTATATATGCATATTCGTACAGTATTTACACCAAGGTTGCAAGATAGTGTTAAAGTAGGCGGCTGTGGTAATTGCCATGTATCTTGTCAATCTGCGTGTAAAACTTCCATTACCGTTAGTAACCAACCCTGTGAAAGGAAAGAAAAAAAATAAATTCTAAGGCCCGACTTTAAGTCGGGCCTTTGTAACTTGTTGGATAAAAAAGGAATAAGATGTTTTCTAAATAAACTTATTTTATTTATTAAGTTTGGGAGAAGTCGGGGTGAATAGAGTTTGAAAACTCTAAATCTTAGTAAAGTGGATTGGCAGGGGGATATCCATTGGTTCAAATATAATGACCTTAACCTGTTATTAGATGTAAATAGCGGGTCAATTCACATTATTGATGAAGCTTTAGAAACAGTTTTAAAAGAATTAAAGACTAACAATGAATGTACTGTACTTAATGAGGATAGTTGGTTAAATGCCTTACCAAGGTCCACTAATTTACTGGGAGCAGAAACGGTAAATGAAGTTTGCCAGGAGTTAGCTGCAAAACAGCAGGAGGGTACCTTATTTAATGAAGATATAGTAGGAAAATCATATTGTCCTCCTAAACCAACATTACAAGCACTTTGTCTCCATGTTGCCCATGAATGTAATATGTGCTGCCGTTATTGCTTTGCCGATGGAGGTCCCTTTGGTGGAGAACGTGGGCTTATGAGTAAAGAAGTGGGAAAAAAGGCATTAGATTTATTATTTAATGAATCAGGCAATCGCCCCCGAGTTGAAGTTGACTTTTTTGGAGGGGAACCTTTACTAAATTTTGACCTGGTTAGGGAGTTAGTTAGGTACGGACGAGCTAAAGCAGCAGCGACTGGTAAAAAAATAAGTTTTACACTTACAACTAATGGATTGGGATTAAATTCAGAGATAGAAAAATATCTTATAGATAATAAAATAAGCGTTATTTTAAGCTTGGACGGCCGTCAACAGGTTCACGATTTTAATCGAAAGGATATTAGGGGGCAAGGGACATATGAACGTATTGTGCCAAAAGAGCAGCATTTCGTAGAATTGCAAAATCACGAAGATTACTGGGTACGTGGTACCTATACACACCAAAACTTAGATTTTGCAAGTGATATTCTACATATGGTTGAATTAGGATTCCGTTACCTATCTTTGGAACCAGTTGTTGCAGCACCAGAGATGGAATATGCTATTAAAGAGGAAGATTTGCCTATTATTGCTAAGGAATATCAACGTTTAGCAAAGGTTTACCTTGAAGCAACTGAGAAAGGTCAACCATTTTCCTTTTTTCATTTTAACATTGATGCAGCAACTGGCCCTTGCTTGATTAAAAGATTAACAGGCTGTGGAGCTGGTACGAACTATCTTGCAGTGACGCCTATGGGAGAACTATATCCCTGTCACCAACTAGTAGGTAAGAAAGACTACTGTATAGGTAATGTGAACGAAGGAATTACCAATGATGATTTAAGGCAAAAATTTCTCAATGCATATGTGTATAATCAAGAAGAATGTATACACTGTTGGGCTCGTTTTTACTGTAGTGGAGGTTGCAAAGCAGGTAATCTTGCATCTAACGGGGATATACTTAAACCAGCTAAAATTAGTTGCGCAATTCAGAAGATGCGCTTAGAAGCAGCCATTTATGTCCAGGTAAAAGAATGGATGAAAAATTGTCAATAAAAGAGGATTTTAGCATAAAGAGGTAGAATGCCTATACTTGTTGTTTTTTTTGGATTTAGGTCTGTTTTGTTTAAGTTGGGAGGAGGGGATGCCATGCCGCCGCTAGAAAAACTCTTTTCCAAGATAGCAAATCTAAAGGACTACTTGTGCGCATGGCTGGCGCGGTGGGCAGAAATAGAAGAAAATAAAAGAAAAAAGATTGTAATAACTAGTTTTATTGCGGTATTTATATTAATAACTGGATGCTATAAATTATTTGCAACTAATGCCTGGGCTGTCTCAATCGATGGTGAGCGGATTGTTATCTCAGATAGTCGAGATAAGATTGAACAGGCAATCGAAAATATTTTGGATAAACATAATGCACAAAAATTCCAGAACTTATGCGTTGCAGGGCAGCTCGATTATCAAAGGGTAAGAGCCTCTGAAACGCAAATTGTGGCTCAAGAACAACAACTGGAAAAGATACTAGAAAGTAAAATAAAAATTGTTGCTTCAGCAACAGCTATAAAAATTAACAATAAACCTAAAGTGTTTGTAAAAGATAATAAAACAGCCGAAGCTGTTATAGAGAAACTGAAGCAGGCGTATACACCAGCAGATAAAAATATAGAACTTAAAGAGGTTAAAATCCAAGAAAGGATTTCCTTTGAAAATTGTCAGGTTGAACCTCAAAAGGTTGTAAAACAAGAGGAAGCCCTATCGATATTAAAAGGTGTAGAGTATTCAAAGGGAAGTGACTACATTGTTAAACCTGGTGATTCACTATGGTCAATCGCCAGGGAGCATGACCTTTTAGTTGATGATATCAGGCTTGCTAATCCTAATCTTGACGGTGATTTTCTAGATATTGGGCAAAAAATTGTACTTATGGATCCAACCCCTCTACTTCATGTAGTAGTATCTTATAAAGAAGAAGTAAAAGAAGACATACCTTATGAGATAAAGGTAGAAAAAAGTGATAATTATTTCAGGGGATTTGAAAAGGTGATACAAGCTGGTTCAGAAGGGGAACAGCTTGTGACTTATCAGGTTGTAGCACAAAATGGAATAGAATTGAAACGAGAGGTCTTACAAGAAAAGGTAATTAAGGAACCTGTAACTAAGATAATACAAAGAGGAACAAGAATTACCGTTGCCTCGTATCGTGGTGGTTCAGGCCGCTTGGCATGGCCCCTTAGGGGTTATATAACTTCATATTATGGTTACCGAGGCAGTGAATTTCACACAGGCCTTGATATAGCAGGTTCCATCGGGGAGCCTATATATGCTGCAGAATCTGGAACTGTGACCTATGTAGGATATAACGGGGGTTACGGTCGCTTAATTTGCATCGATCACGGTGGCGGACTTGTTACCCGTTACGCACATTTATCAGGTTACAATGTGAAACGTGGTCAAGAAGTGAATAAAGGCCAGGTTATAGGCTATGTAGGTATATCAGGTCGTACAACGGGACCGCACTTGCATTTTGAAGTTCGGGTAAATGGAGTTCATAGAAATCCGTCAAATTACTTGAAATAGTTATGATAAAAGATATCTAAAACAATATAAAAAATCCTTGCGGGACAAGCTGTAAGGATTTTTTTTCGGTCCTGTACTAAATGTTGGGGTATAGCAGTTAGATTAAATAAAAACAATGAGGGATTTTCTCTACATAAAAGCAATAAAAGCATAAACATAAAAAGATTTAAAATGGGCGATGATTTTTTGAAGATTAAAATAGACACTTAAAGTCGCATTTTTATGGATATATTTCTAAAAAAAGGGAATGACATTAATGGAATTGACTTTATAAAAACTTTTAAGAAAGCAGCATTATTGGATTTAAAATAAGGAGTGAAATACATGGAACATGATTTAATTATTATCGGTGGTGGTCCTGCGGGGCTAACGGCGGCTATTTATGGTGCTCGAGGCGGTTTGGACACAATTTTGTTGGAAAAAGGTGTCCCGGGTGGCCAAGCAGGGCAGACACATATGATAGAGAATTATCCGGGTTTCCCGGAAGGGATTAGCGGTATGGAATTAATGATGAAATTTGCAGAACAGGCTAAGAATTATGGAGCAAAAATTGAAACGTCAGAGGTTCAAAAAGTAGCTTTAAAAGGCCAGACAAAAAAGGTAATTACTAATAATGGTGAATATACGGCACGCACTGTAATCATAGCAACAGGTGCACATTGGCGCTCATTAAACATACCGGGAGAAAAGGAGTTTTATGGTAAAGGAGTATCCTACTGTGCGACCTGTGATGGTCCCTTTTTCCGTGATAAAAAAGTTGCTGTAGTTGGTGGTGGTGACTCAGCTGTAGAAGAAGCTCTTTTCCTGACTCGGTTTGCCAGAGAGGTTAAAATAATTCATCGGCGTGATACTTTAAGGGCCATTAAAGTACTACAGGATCGTGCTCATGATAACCCTAAAATAACATTCTATTGGAATAGTGTTGTCGAAGAAATAATTGGTACCGATAAAGTTAACAAATTAAAAATAAAAGACGTCAAAAACGATACCACAAGGGAAGAAGATTTTGATGGGGTCTTCGTATTTATAGGTACAGAGCCTAACAGTCAATTCATAGAAGAAGATTTAACACTTGATGCAGGAGGATATATCGTTACTCGTGGGAATTTAGAAACCTCTATCCCAGGTGTTTTTGCAGCAGGTGATGTCCGTTCAAAAGATTATAAGCAAGTAAGTACTGCGGTAGGTGATGGGGCAGTAGCGGCTATGTCTGCTGAGAGGTATTTAGCAAACCTAGATTAGATTTTTAAATTAACTATTCTAAAAACATATTATAAAATTAAGGCTTAGTATCTATTATTGTTATAAACATATTGTCATTGGTTTAACAACCACCTATTAACAATGATACAGTCACCAGTCTGTAGTATAATCGATTCATGGGATATCCCGGGGGAGGGGAGAAACCATGTTCTACAACTGGTGGCAACTGTTTGTTATATGCATTATAGTCTTATTAATTATAGGGGTATTTTTATATTCAAATTACAAATTTACGCAAGTAGTAGCCTACAGTTTAATTAGAAAAGGACTAACGCAATATACGTTATGGTATACACGGCATTGGCATGAAATAGAAAGCGAACACTTCCTCCTTCGTTACCAACAAAAAGATAAAGATATTGCTCATATAGTCATTGATACTGCTGAGAATGCATTTAATCCTACATGTAATATATTAAAATACAAACCTAGAAATAAAAATCTGATAATTATTTACCCCGATAGAGAGAGCTTAGCTCGTCAGTTTGGATGGGCAGCGAATGAAAGTGCTATGGGGGTTTATTGGGCTGGAGTCATTCGTATTCTTTCACCTCATGATTGGGTAGCTAGTGAGGACCTTAATGAAATTTGTAGTGTATTCAGAAAGTCAGGTCCTGTTGCTCACGAATTTGCACACCTTTTAGTAGATGAAAAAGCAAAGGGGAATTATCCCCGTTGGCTAACAGAAGGTATTGCCCAGTATGTCGAGTATTTGATTACTGGTTTTAGTATGCCAGGTTCAACAGACGCTAAATCATGGTATCCTTTAACTGATATGGATTACAACTTTGATTCTCTTCCAGACCAATCATTGGCCTATCGTCAGTCCTGTTTAATGGTAGAGTATTTTGTTAAGAAATGGGGACAAGATGCCTTATGTCAGGTTCTGGATTTTATGGGTAAAGGATTATCCATAAATGATGCGTTTAAAGAAGTTATAGGAATCAGTTTGGAAGAATTTGAGGCTCAATTTAAAAATGATGTGTCAATAAGTAGGAGTCGTTTCCGCTTGGTGGCATAATATTAGTATCTGGCAAAAATTCAAAGTATGAATATAAATCAAAGTACAAAAAACAAAATAGAAGCTTTCTTTCAAGGTTTAATCCCGTATCACTTAAAAAGTGGTACGGGATTAACTTTTTTGGGGCTAAAAATTCTGGAAAAGGTCTAATTACTAATAAAAAAAACCTCTAAAGGAAATATTAGGTCTGAAGATATGTTAATAAAGAAATAGAAATAAACATATATTGACAAACAGGAGGTATAAGGTTTTGAAAAAATTTAGTCTTAGATATTTTAACCGTTATAATATTTTGCTTCTTACGCTTTTATTTTTTATTAGTACAGCCTTTGGCGCAGGGACAGGCTTTTTGATGGCTCAAAGAGGAATTAGTAAAAATCCACTGCAACCATCACCTATACCCACACCTTCACCTATAGCTCAAACAGTACCACCAACACAACCTGCGCAGTTTACTACCAATTCACCTGTAGTCAAAATAGCCAAGCAGGTTGGTCCTACCGTTGTAGGAATAGTTGCTTTAAAGGGAAAAAGGTATATCGGTGATGGGGGAATTCAACAAGGCTCTGGTGTTATTATAGATGGCCGCAAGGGTTATATAGTAACTAACAATCACGTTATTGCTGGTGCAGAAAAAATTATCGTTACTATAGATAAGAATAGAAATTATCCAGCCACAATAGTAGGGGCAGATGAAGGTAGTGACTTGGCAGTTTTACAAGTAAAATCAGATAATTTACCCCAGGCCTCATTAGGGGATTCATCAAAAGTCCAAGTAGGGGAAACGGTAGCAGCCATCGGTAACCCCCTAGGTAGAGAATTTGCCCGTTCAGTAACGGTGGGAGTAATAAGTGCCTTAAATAGAGAGGTATCAGTTCCAGGACCACAAGGTTCAACAATAACATTGGAAACTTTACAGACAGATGCCCCGATAAATCCTGGTAATAGCGGAGGAGCTCTTGTAAATTTACAGGGTGAAGTAATTGGGATAAACAGTGTTAAAATTGCTACTACTGGGGTTGAAGGAATGGGGTTTGCAATACCAATTAATGACGCCCGTCCTATTATTAATCAATTAATAACAAATGGTTATGTGAACCGTCCCTTTATAGGAATTTATAATATACGAGAGATTACATCAGATATGTCCGAGTGGTATAATATACCTACAGGTGTATATATTGGGGGAGTATTCGAAAATGGACCCGCTGATAAAGCTGGGGTAAATGTTGGCGATATTATAATAAAAGCTAATAATCGTACTGTAACTAACTTTAATGAACTACAGGATATAATTTCTTCAATGTCTCCCGGAGACAAAGTAACTCTTACTATAGTACGGGATAAATCATCCAACCCGTTAAACATTACAGTTACCTTAGGAAAGTTACCAAAATAATATTTAGGTAAGGCATAAGGTAGGGCAAAAGAGGTTCTAATTAAAATGCAGCATGTCTATATCATAGCTGTGGGAAAGGTAAAAGAAAAATATCTTACTGCAGGAATAAAAGAATATTTAAAACGACTAAATAAATATGCTCGTATTCACATCCTTGAAGGACCAGATGAAAAGGTACCAGATAAACTCAATCCTACCTTGGTAGCTCAAATACTTGCTACTGAAGGGCAAGGAATAAAGCGGCTATTACCACCAGATTGCTACAAAATAGCTTTAGACCGAGAAGGAACTATGCTGTCTTCTGAAGAACTTTCTAATAAGCTTTCAGAATTAGCTTTGGGCGGACAAAACAAGGTAGCATTTATAATTGGGGGAACTCTAGGTTTAGATCAAGAAATTCTCAAACAGTCAGATTTAAGGTTGTCATTTTCTCGTTTAACTTTTCCACATCAACTTATACGGCTTTTCCTGCTTGAACAGGTATATAGAGCATATAAAATCCAACGAGGTGAAACATACCACCGTTAACTTAAAGAATCATTACCGAAGAGGGAGATTATAAAGGTGCCATATGGCATCTTTTTTTATTTTTTAACCTCTTCTATCTTGTCAGCTGTCTTGTCAGGTTGTATAATTTATCTAAACCAAAAACTAGAAGCTAGCAAGAAGGCTGCTTGCTACAATTACAAAAAATGGGGAGGCTTTAAAAATGGCAGAAAATAAGAAGCATTTATCAGCTTTGCGATTAGGTTGGGTAATGTGGTTTGTTTTGCTTATTTTATCAGCATACATAGTTCCTTATGTTTTTATGGGAAATCTACCCAAGATGAGCGGCCCGTTTCTCTTCTGGACGTTGTTTGCATTGGTAGCTATTATTTCAACTATTCGAGTAACTAATTATTGGAGGGATTAAAGTGCCGGCTTCATGGGTTTATACAGCTATAGTAATTTATATAATTATAGGTTTCGCAGTAGCCTACTCATCTCGAGGAACTATGACGCGAAGCGTTTCCGATTTTTTTTTAGCAAACCGAACCATTGGTGGTTTTGTTGGGGCCTTGACCTACAGTGCTACTACATACAGTGCCTTTATGATGGTTGGTCTGGCCGGGTTGGTGTATAAAGGTGGCGTGGGAGCCTTAGGTTTTGAATTAATTTATCTAGCGGGATTAGTTCTAGCAACTTTTTTTGGTCCCCGTTTTTGGCTGGTCAGTAAAAAATTTAATTATGTTTCACCTAATGAGATGTTGGCTGATAGGTATGATAATAAATGGATCGCAATTTTATTTACCATTGCCAGTATTATTTTTCTAATACCTTATTCTGCTGTACAGTTGATGGGTGTCGGCTACCTAATTGAAGGCATTTCCAAGGGTGCTATCCCTTTTATTATTGGCGTAAGCATTGCCACCATCATGGCTGTGGCCTGGGCTTGGATAGCCGGTATGCGCTCAGTGGCCTGGACAGACTCGTTACAGGCCCTAATTATGATTATTGCGTCGACATTGGTTCTTTTATATATCGTTTATGGGGCAATGGGTGGGTTTAACAGTTTTTTTAATACACTAGAAGCCTTAAATCCCCAAGAACTAACCGTTCCAGGTCCAGGTTTTTTTAAATTCAGCACCTTTTTAGGGTTGACTATTCCCTGGTTTTTCTTTTGTATTTCTAACCCTCAGGTAAGCCAACGCTTATTTATTTCCAAATCAATAAAGAGTCTTAAGGGGATGATCTGCGGCTTTTTGATTTTTGGTTTTATTTACACACTGATTTCGGTATTATGGGGCTTTTCCGCTAAAGTTATAGCACCCGGGCTGCAAAACGCAGATATGGCCACGCCAACCCTTTTGGGTTCGCAATATGTTCCGCCGGTACTCGCCCTTATTGTTATGGTCGGGATTACGGCAGCGGCTATTTCTACCCTGGATTCTATCATGCTTACACTGTCCTCGATGCTGGCTCGAGACTTTTACCGCAACCTAAACCCGTCTGCCTCTGAAGAAAGTGAGTTACTAATAGGCAAGTTTGTTATCCCCATTATTGCGGTATTGGCTTTTCTTTTTGCTATACAAAAACCGGGGTTGATTGCTGTGCTCTCTGTAGCTTCTTCATTGGGATTGATGGTAGTTGTTCCTACTATTTTCGGGGCCTTTTTCTGGCGTAGGGCAACCGCGGCTGGTTCTATTACCAGCTTCCTTGTTGGATCGTTTGTGGCATTATACATGCAAATTAATAACCTGACCATTGGTGGTTACGGCCCGGCAATTTGGACCCTGTTGATAACAATAATCGTTTTTGTGGTAGTCAGTTTAGTGACCACCCCCCCTGAGGAAAAGGCCGAGGTATTCCTTGGGTACTTGGAAAAAGAATTACGCCATAAAAACGTACTCTAAACAGAAATAAACGCTTAGATGAGACTTGGTTGCTGCTTAAATAAGTTGTAATGAATGTGGGGTAATAACGTTATAACAGAATTTCCTTGAACATTAGACGCTAGTGCGTTATAGTATATAGAAAATAAAATTAGTTTATAAATTAAGAATGTTTAAATCCGTTGAAGGGGAAAAGTAGACTTTATCGAACTGCTCAGCGAGTTGGTGATGGTGAGAGACCAGCCAGGACAGTAAAGTCGAAGTTCTCCCCGGAGGAGCAGGCTGAAGGCCGCTTATATTCGGCTGGGTAGGTTTTGTCGGAGCTCCCACCGTTAAAAGGGAGGAGGTATCGGAAGTGTCTATTACTCATTTCCCGTACCTTTTTGTAATGAGAGGGCTTTCTTTAACGAAAGTCAAATAGGGTGGTACCGCGAACAACTCCTCGTCCCTATGGCGAGGAGTTGTTTTTTTGGTTCAAGTTTATTATCTGAGGAGGAATGGCTTTATGATTATAGTTATGAAAGAAAAGGCCACAAGGGAGCAAATTGACGCAGTATGCAAACGATTAGTTGAGCTAGGTTTTAAAACCCATCCTATTTTTGGCCAGGAAAAAACCGTAATCGGAGCCATTGGTGATAAAAAAGCGTTAAGTTCCGAAGCAATTATTAACTTACAAGGTGTAGAAAAAATAGTCCCCATTATGAAACCTTATAAACTTGTTAGTAAGGAACTAAAAGATACACCAACTATTGTTCGCGTAGGGGGAGTCCCAGTAGGGGGGCATGGAGTAGTGGTTATGGCAGGACCTTGCGCCGTGGAAAATGAAGAACAACTTCTAATAGCAGCTAAGGCTGTTAAAGCTGCGGGGGCAAAAATACTTAGAGGAGGGGCTTTTAAGCCTCGTACTTCTCCCTATTCCTTTCAGGGGCTTGAAGAAGAGGGGTTAAAGCTGCTAGCCAGAGTACGGGATGAAGTTGGCTTACCTTTTGTGACAGAAGTAGTCGACACCAGAGAAGTATCTACCGTTGCCGATTATGCCGATGCGATTCAGATTGGGGCTCGCAATATGCAAAACTTTTGTTTGCTTAAGGAAGCTGGGGCAACTGGAAAACCTATTTTGCTAAAAAGGGGTTTATCTGCTACCGTTGAAGAATGGCTTATGGCAGCTGAATATATTTTGGACAGTGGCAATTCCAATGTTATCTTATGTGAAAGGGGAATTCGTACTTTTGAGACTGCCAGTCGTTTTACCTTAGACTTATCAGCGGTAGCAATTGTTAGAGAAAATACTCACCTACCAGTGATTGTAGACCCGAGTCATGCAACAGGTAATTGGAGATTAGTATCACCACTAGCTAAGGCAGCTATTGCTGCAGGAGCTGATGGGCTAATAATTGAGGTACATCCGGACCCAGTTCGAGCTCTTTGTGATGGGCCACAATCTTTACATCCAGAGACTTTTGAATACCTAATGACTGACCTAGATCCTGTAGCTACAGCTGTAGGTCGTACACTTACTTAATTGTAAAACTTACGAATAATATAAAAATAACAGTGATTACATCAAAAATTGATGGTTACTTGACAGCGGTTGGAGGAAGTATTAATCTAGAGTATGAGTTATAAGTTAATGGTGAAAAAATAGTATAAACATTGAAATTACGGTTAAAAAGTAGAATGGTTTTTTAGGGATAATGGGCAAAGTTTTAATACAAAACTGGATAAGGATAAAGGGGTAGGCAGGTCGTGAACATTATACAAGAAACCAAAAGAAGGCTGGCAGCAGTTCTAGAGGAAGCTGCTGTAGCTGCTCGGGCAGCTGGAGAAATAGACTTTGAAGAGCTGCCTGATTTTATTGTCGAGACGCCGCGAGATAAAACTCACGGCGACTTTGCTGCTAATCTAGCATTACTTCTTACTAAGCAAGCTCGCCAGGCGCCCAGGAAGATAGCTGAAGTAATAGTTAAACATGTAGAAATGCCGCAACCCGGCGTAGCCAGTATAGAAGTGGCTGGACCGGGCTTTATTAATTTTACTTTAGATAATGAGTGGCTATTACCAGTTTTACCAGCCGTTTTAGCAGAAGACAAGGAGTATGGATGGTCTAATGTTGGGAAGGGTACTAAAATACAAGTAGAGTTCGTTAGTGCGAACCCAACAGGACTATTACATATGGGTAATGCTCGTGGTGCTGCTTTGGGGGATTGTATTGCTAATCTCTTAACAGCCGTAGGTTATGATGTTACCCGTGAATTCTACATTAACGACGCAGGAAATCAGATTATTAATTTTGGTTTGTCGTTAGAAGCACGGTATCTACAAGCCTTAGGTCAGGAAGCAGATATCCCTGAAGACGGTTATCATGGTGTGGACTTAATTGAAACAGTTAAGCATTTTATTGATAAATATGGTGACAAGTACCTTGATGCTGAGCCATCCTTAAGGCGAGAAATGTTAGTGCGTTTTGCTTTGGAAGAAAAATTAACAGCTATACGTCAAGTATTAGAAGATTTTGGCGTTACCTATGATGTTTGGTTTAGTGAACAATCCCTTCATGATTCCGGCGCTGTGGCTGATACTATTAATGAGCTAAAAAAAGCGGGATTTGTATACGAAAAAGATGGAGCATTATGGTTTCGGGCCACACGCTTTGGATATGATAAAGATGAAGTGCTTGTTCGTAAAAATGGCACACCTACATATTTTGCAGCTGATATTGCTTATCATCGTAATAAATTTGAGAGAGGATTTGAACACGTTATTAACATTTGGGGGGCAGACCATCACGGACATGTGGGGCGGCTTAAAGGTTCTTTAAAAGCTTTAAATTATGATCCTGATAGGTTAGAAGTTGTTCTTATGCAACTAGTTCGACTATACCAGGGTGGCGAAATCCTTAGAATGTCCAAGCGGACAGGCCAATATGTTACCTTAAATGAATTAATTGAAGAGGTAGGCCGGGATGCTGCCCGATATTTCTTCGTTATGTTAAAAAGTGATAGCCACCTTGAATTTGATCTTGATCTGGCTCGATCTCAATCTAGCGAGAATCCTGTTTATTATGTTCAATATGCCCATGCTCGTATTTGGAGCATTCTAAGGCTTGCCAAAGAGAGGGGGATAGAAGTTCCTGCAGCAAGGGAAGCCAATTTGAAACTCTTAAAAGAGCAGGCTGAGATAGAACTGATTAAACAAATCGCTGCTTTGCCTGATACAGTAATTGGAGCAGCACTTGCTCGGGAACCCCATCGACTGACGCGTTTTGCTCATGATTTAGCAAGTCTTTTCCATAGTTTTTATACCAGCTGTCGTGTACTTGCTGATGATCTGGAAGTCCGTAAAGCACGTCTGGTATTGGTAGATGCAACTCGCATTACTTTGCGTAATGTTTTAAATTTATTAGGAATTAGTGCGCCAGAGAGGATGTAAATTGGGAGAGAACTTCAAAAAGAACAGCAAAGGAGTATTCGGAGGAAAACTATGCCTACAAAATTTATATTTGTTACCGGAGGTGTAACTTCTTCTCTAGGGAAGGGGATAACTGCAGCTTCATTAGGTAGACTTTTAAAAAGCCGCGGTTTAAACGTTACTATTCAAAAATTTGATCCATACATCAATATAGACCCTGGCACAATGAGTCCTTATCAACATGGGGAAGTTTTCGTAACAGATGATGGTGCTGAGACAGATCTAGACTTAGGCCATTATGAGCGTTTTATTGATATTAATCTTACCAAGGCCAGTAATGTTACTGCAGGGAAAATATATTGGTCGGTAATCAATAAGGAAAGACGAGGCGATTATTTAGGGGGGACCGTACAGGTTATTCCCCATATAACCAACGAAATCAAAGAGCGTTTGTACCGCGTGGCTGAAGAGACAAGCCCGGATGTTATTATTGCTGAAATTGGTGGTACTGTAGGTGATATAGAATCTTTACCTTTTCTCGAAGCCATTCGCCAAATCAAGAGCGATGTTGGACGGGATCGGGTTCTATACATCCATGTTACCTTAGTGCCTTATTTAAATGCAGCAGGTGAGGCAAAGACAAAACCGACCCAACATAGTGTGAAAGAATTGCGCAGTATAGGTATTCAACCGGATATTATTGTTTGCAGAACAGAACGTCCTTTTTCGAGAGAGATGGAAGAGAAAATAGCATTATTTTGTGATATTGATCCAGATGCTGTTATTCAAGAATATGATGCTGCATCTATTTATGAAGTACCTTTATTAATGGCCGAAGAAGGCCTGGATAGTATTGTGGTTGAGCGGTTGAAACTTGACTGCGGGCCAGCTCAACTGGATGATTGGAAGCAAATGGTAGACAACCTAAAAAGTATCGATAAGAGTATAGAAATTGCTTTAGTTGGTAAATACGTTACTCTTCCAGATGCCTACTTAAGTGTTGGCGAAGCTTTAAGGCATGCTGGGTTACATCATGGTGTTAACATAAATATTCGTTGGGTTTACTCTGCAGACTTAGAAGATAAGGGACTGGATCAACTTGAAGGTGTAGCAGGTATCTTGGTACCCGGAGGATTTGGAGACCGAGGAATAGAGGGTAAAATACTTGCAGCTCAATATGCACGGGAAAGGGGCATACCCTATTTGGGTATATGTCTGGGTATGCAACTGGCAGTAGTAGAATTTGCCCGTCATGTTTGTAATCTAAAAGAGGCTAATAGTTCTGAGTTTGACCCCGAAACACCTTATCCAGTGATCGATTTACTACCTGAACAGAAGGAAATTGAAACAAAAGGTGGTACCATGCGTTTGGGGCTTTACCCATGTCGCTTACAGGAAGGGACTAAAGCCTATAAGGCTTATGGAGAAGAAATAATCTATGAACGCCACCGACATCGTTATGAATTCAATAATAATTATCGCGTACAATTAACTGCCAAAGGCCTGGTTATTAGTGGTTCTTCACCTGATGGCCGTTTGGTAGAAATAGTAGAGTTGCCTGAACACCCTTGGTTTGTAGCTTGTCAGTTCCATCCGGAGTTTAAATCTCGTCCAAATCGACCCCATCCTCTATTTCGGGATTTTATCGGAGCTGCCAAGAATTATACTGGAGGAAAACTATAATGACCTATCAGGCAAGACTTATTGGACCAGACGAAGAGAAACGTTTTGATGCCTTCATTGCCAGCCACCCTAAAGGTCATTTTCTACAATCATACGGATGGGGAGAAGTAAAAGCTACTACTGGGTGGAAACCATTTAGATTGGTTCTTGAAGACAGGAATAGAATAATTGCTGCAGTAAGTTTATTAAAAAGACAAATCCCTTATATAGGGAAATCCATTTTATATGCCCCACGGGGACCAGTGGTGGATTTTCATAACCCATCCCTTTTTGATGAAGTCTTGGCTGCAATAGAACGAGTAGCTCGTAAACAAGGAGCAATTTTATTAAAAATTGACCCTGATATTCCAGAAACAGATATAAAAGTTAAAAAACTACTAGAAGAAAAAGGTTTCCGTTTATCTACCGGTGGAGAGGGTTTTGATGGTGTTCAACCTCGCCATGTCTTTCGTTTGGATATTACTCCATCAGAAGAAGAGCTACTAGCCAATATGGCGAGTAAAACAAGATATAACATACGCCTCGCTAAAAGAAGAGGTGTAGAAATTAAGGAAGATTGTAATATAGAAGATTTAAAGATTTTCTATGAAATCTTAAAAGAGACAACTATCCGTGACCGCTTTTTGGTACGTTCTTATAGTTATTTTGAAACAATGTGGCGGGAAATGGTAGAGAGAGGCTATGCAAAGTTATTTCTTGCTTATTATAAAGGACAAGCTATTGCCGGTACCCTTGCATTTATAATGGGGGATAAGGCTTGGTATCTTTATGGTGCTTCCAGTAATAAACACCGTAATGTCATGCCTAACTATCTTATACAATGGTCTATGATTAAATGGGCCAAAGAAAATGGCTGTACTATATATGATTTCCGTGGTGTACCAGGGGATTTAAATGAAGATAACCCCCTTTATGGGCTCTATCGGTTTAAAAAAGGTTTTAATGGTGAGTTTACGGAATTCGTTGGTGAGTATGACTTAGTCTATTCCAACTTTTACTATTGGCTTTGGCAAACTGCCTTGCCAATCTATTCAAAAGGATTTCGCCGTCTACTATTTTGGAAGAAAAAATCACAAGGGTAAAACAAAAGTAGGGTTATTGTACGTACGCTTTTAAAGAGTTGGAGGTTGCCTATGGATTTAGAGAATATAACAAAAATGGTAGGCCCTCGTTGGATTGAAATAGACACAGAAGCTCTTGAACACAATTTGATGGCGGTAAAAAAACTAATTACCCCCCAAACCCGTATATTAGCTGTCGTAAAAGCTGATGCTTATGGGGCTGGTGCTGTTGAATCGGCAAGAGCGTTTTTAAATGCAGGGGCAGATTATTTAGGGGTAACCAATCTGGCTGAGGGGCAGGAATTACGAAAGGCAGGGATTACTGCTCCTGTTCTTATAATGGCGCCTTTAATGCCCGAAGAATTGTTAACTGCTATTTCTTTAAATTTAACTATTACTGTTAGTAGCCGTTTAGGGGCCGAAGAGTTGGCTAAGGTTAAAACTGATAAACAGGTTCGTGTCCATTTAAAAGTGGAAACGGGTTTGCAGCGAACAGGTTTAGAGCCTGAAGAGGTAGTACCTGTGGCTAGTGATATGCTGAAATTACCTCATGTTATCCTTGAAGGCGTGTATAGCCATTTGGCTGAAGCGGCAAGGCCTGGGGCTACTGAGAACCAATTCAAAATCTTTAATAAAGTACTTAAAGAGTTGGAAGAAAGTAATATAAAATTACCCTTACGTCATATATGTAATAGTACCGGTTTATTATCTCATCCGGAGATGCACTTAGATATGGTAAGGATTGGGACCCTTCTTTACGGTCAGTTTCCTTACAGAGCTCCAAAGAGGGGGCTAGAGTTGAAGGAGACTTGGCGTTTTAAGGCAAGGGTTATTTTTATACATGATGTACCTGCAGGTACTCCAGTTGGCTATGGAGGAGATTATGTAACACGTAGAGATAGCCGCTTGGCAGTTATACCCGTCGGCTATGCAGATGGTTTTTCTTTAACTGCTGTTGCCCGGCCTAAAAATTTAAATGACTTGGCTCGATATCTTGTAAAAACAGTATTAGCTTATCTGGGACGAGTTGGAGGAGAAGGGACCACAGTTACTATTGCAGGACAAAAGGTTTCAGTAGTTGGCCGTGTTGGTATGCAATTGACTATGATAGATATCACTAATTTATCGAATGTAGAGATTGGACAGGAAGTAGATATTAACATACGCCGTCCTACAGCTAGTACCCGTCTGCCGAGGGTCTATTGTCGGGGTAGACAACCATACCTGGTTCGCACAACCTCTGGTGGTTTGGAGCAAGTAGGAAGTAATTTAACTGTAAATCAGGAAGTTTTGTATTAAGTTTTTGGGTAAGTAGCCAAACGGTTAGAGGATTTAAGTATAATTGTTAGAATATTATATTATGTAAAAATTGGATAATTTTGAGTTTTTTAGTTTGTTTTAGGTGAGGTGAGCATCAAAATAATTGCGAGGAAGATAATGGTTGTTGATGACCAGCCCGGTGTACGTTTTTTGCTAAGTGAAGCCTTACAGAAATTAGGCTTTATTATAACTTTAGCAACTGAAGGCAATGAAGCCCTTAATAAAATAGCAAAAGAAAAACCAGAGTTGGTCATTCTGGATATGAAAATGCCAGGTATGGGCGGAATAGAGTTTTTAAAACAATTGCGGCAACGTTCTATTACTATTCCTGTACTTATTATTACTGCATATAGTGAGATGAATTTAATAAAACAAGCTGGGGAATATGGCGTTAATTATATCTTGAATAAACCGTTTGATCTTGAACAGCTTTACCAAAAGGTGCAAACCATTTTTTCAGAACCCAAGATGGCTAATACATAAAAAAACAAAGTAAAGTTAATGAAAATATATATTTAAATAAACTTCTTACATAAATAAGATGATCCAGTCATATGTGGCCAAGAAGGATTTTATTTTAATTCGGCGAATATGGAGGGGATAAAGGGAGGATTTCTAAAATGATTATCCCCACCATGACAGTTATTGCATTAAGATGTCCTTCATGTGGTCGTCTTGAATTTCGAGGCCTATCCATCTTTAATTTTTCTGGTGGAGGTACCTGGCAGGCGGAATGTAGTTGTGGGACTGTAATCCTTACCATAGGTACCAAGAAAGGGAAAAATTTTTGGTTTCAATACCATTGTATTATGTGTGAATGTTATCATATTAACTATTATCACCGTAAGGAGCTATGGTCACAAAAGCTTTTGAAATTGAGATGTAATGAAACAGATCTGGAAGTAGGTTTTGTTGGTCCAAGGGAAGAGGTTAAAAAGGCTGTTAAAAGTAATGAGCGGTCTTTAACTGAAATGGCAGAAGATCTTGGCGTTGGGGATTTCTTTGAGAAACCGGAAATTATGTATCAATTAATAAATACAATTTATAAACTTGTCGATGCTGGCAAGGTAAGTTGTAGTTGTGGAAATGAAAATATTGAAATTGAAATATATCCCGGACATATACAACTACGTTGTGAAACTTGTGGTGCAGAAGAGATTTTCCCGGCTCATAATTCTAACGATTTAGACAAGTTTAAAAGCCTCCATGAAATCAAATTACCCAGTCAATTGGATAATCCAAAGAAAACTGACTCGCGGCAACGCAGGAGGCGTCGGCATAGGAAATCACCGGTATGATCTTTATTATTTACTGGGGAGAATATATTTATAGTGTGAGTTTTAGTAAGGGAGATGAGCAATTTGCCATTAGTTACCCTAAATGAAGTTTTAAAACCAGCTGTTGTTGGTGGTTATGCTGTGGGCGCCTTCAATTGCAATAATATGGAAATAGTTCAGGCGATAATTAATGCTGCAAAAGCAGAAAAATCACCTGTTATTATTCAGGCCAGTCAGGGAGCTATTAAGTATGCGGGATTAGAATATATTACAGCATTAGTTAAAGTGGCTAGTAACTGCTCTATTCCAACAGTTTTACATCTTGATCATGGGACTGACTTTAACCAAGTTATGCGTTGTTTAAGGGCAGGTTTTACCTCGGTAATGATTGATGGTTCAAAGTATCCGTTAGAAGAGAATATTGAGTTAACTAAGCGCGTGGTGGAGATAGCCCATGCAATGGGTGCCACTGTTGAAGGTGAGTTGGGTCGTATTGGTGGTGTCGAGGACCAAGTTAGAGTCTCTGAGAGGGAAGTCTTATTAACAGACCCGGAAGAAGCAGTACGTTTCGTTGAAGAAACAGGGATTGATGCTTTAGCAATAGCTATTGGAACAGCACATGGTGTTTATCGTGGCATACCAAAGCTTGATTTCGAACGCTTGGAGACAATTGCTAAAAAGGTTGACACACCTATTGTTTTACATGGCTCATCAGGGATACCGGATGATGATATAAGAAAGGCAGTTCAATTAGGAATTAGAAAAATCAATATTGATACTAATATACGTGTTGCATTCGTAGAAGCCAATCGTAAGGCCCTAAAGGATAACCCTGAAGAGATTGATCCTCGTAAAATTCTTGTACATTCTCGGGAAGCAGCTACGAAGGTTATTCGTCATAAAATGCAAGTGTTTGGATGTGCTGGTAAAATAAATTCATAAATAGTTGCATAGAACCCCTTAAAATTAGAGATTTTATTGTCAAGGGGTGATTCTATAAATGGCTGGTATAAAATGCTGAGTTGAGGAATGCCAATAATGGGATAACATGGTGTGCACTGCGGATGTTATTGAGGTAGGAACTAGTGGTGATCGTAAAGTTAAAACATCAGATGGTACGGCTTGTAACACTTTTCGACCAAAAAATGTTTAGTTTGGTCCAATTAAAAAAGCCTTGCCGGCCCACCTGCCGCCAGGCTTTTTTTAATTGCAAAATTCTCTTAAAAGAGAAGGATTTTAACTATAGATGGTGAATTTTTGGAAAGAAGTCTTCTGGAGGTGACAGATTTTGCAAATATTTATTGATACAGCTAATGTCAAAGAGATTAAAGATGCTAATGATTTGGGTATAATTTCAGGTGTAACAACCAATCCCTCCTTAATAGCCAAAGAAGGACGGAATTTTAAAGAGGTCGTTGAGGAAATTGCTTCTATTGTGGATGGTCCAATAAGTGCTGAGGTAATTAGTACCGAGGCCAAAGCCATGGTAGCTGAAGCAGAAGAACTTGCTGCTATCCACCCAAATATAGTTATAAAAATACCCATGATTGGCGAAGGGCTAAAAGCTGTAAAAGAATTATCTTCTAAGGGAATTAAAACAAATGTTACTCTGGTGTTCTCCGCCAATCAGGCCTTATTAGCAGCATTAGCAGGTGCAACATATGTAAGTCCCTTTGTTGGACGTTTAGATGACATAGGTCATGATGGCATGCAATTAATTGCTGATATTGTTCCTATTTTTGCTCAATACGGTTTTAATACGAAAATTATAGCTGCAAGTATTCGCCATCCTCTGCATGCTCTTGAAGCAGCTCGCCTGGGTGCAGATATTGCAACAATTCCTTACAAAGTTATTATGCAAATGTTAAAACATCCCCTCACAGATGCTGGATTGGCAAGGTTTTTAGAAGACTGGGAAAAGGTAAAAAATAAATAATTCTTTACCTGTATGCCTGTGCCGCCGGTTATGTTGGTTATATTATGGAGGTTGTAACAATTGGATACTGTTGATTTAGAAAGCAAAACGATGGTAGAGCTTTACCGGATGGCCAGGGAACTGAACTTAAGTGGTTATTCCCGCCTTAGGAAAAAAGAATTGATTTTTGAACTCGCTAAGGCGCTGGCCCAAAGAGAACAAAAAGAAGAAGATAAAGAAGAACAGCTTCAAGCTCAGGGAGTTTTGGAAATTCTCCCAGATGGTTACGGTTTTTTAAGACCATTCGGTTATGTACCCAGTGGTGATGACATTTATATATCACCATCACAAATAAGGCGTTTTGATTTGCGAACAGGGGACAAGGTGGCAGGCTTAGTACGTCCTCCTAAAGATAACGAGCGTTATTTTGCCTTATTACGTGTAGAAAAAGTTAATGGTGAAGATCCGGAAACTTCATCAGAACGATTACATTTTGATGCTTTAACACCTATTTATCCTGAAGAACGTTATGATTTAGAAACAGGGAATGGAGACCCTTCAACTCGAATTATTGATTTAATTGCTCCAATTGGTAAAGGACAACGTGCTCTTCTTGTTTCTCCCCCCAAGGCAGGTAAAACCATATTATTAAAGAAAATAGCCAATGCTATTACAACAAATTATCCAGAAGCAGAATTGATTATTCTGCTTATCGATGAACGTCCAGAAGAAGTTACAGATATTGAACGTTCTGTCCAAGGTGAAGTTGTTAGTTCAACATTCGATGAATTACCTGAAAATCATGTTAAAGTAGCAGATATGGTCTTGGAGAGGGCAAAACGATTAGTTGAACATAAAAAAGATGTTATTGTTCTCCTCGATAGTATTACCCGTTTAGCAAGGGCCAACAATCTGGTAGTTCCTCCAAGTGGTCGTACTCTTTCGGGTGGAGTTGATCCAACAGCTCTTTATAAGCCTAAACGTTTCTTTGGTGCTGCTCGCAAAGTTGAAGAAGGAGGTAGCTTAACTATAGTAGCTACTGCCCTTATTGAAACTGGCAGCCGTATGGACGAAGTCATTTTTGAGGAGTTTAAGGGCACAGGCAATATGGAACTCATATTAGATAGAAAACTTGCTGAACGTAGAATATTCCCAGCTATTGATATAAAACGTTCTGGTACTCGGAGAGAGGAATTACTTTTATCAAAAGAAGAATTAGAATTAATTTGGAATTTCAGGAAAGTTACTAGTTGTATGGGGACTGTAGAAGTCGCAGAAACTTTAATTGATGCAATCAAAAAAACCAAAAGCAACGAAGATTTATTAAGGGCTCTTCCTGCTATTTTTCCTCGGTGTCGTTAGCTGTTTTTATAATCTGATTAAAAGTGTGGAGTTCAATAAAAAGGTTTTAAAATTAAAATGAGTTGGGTGTCTGGATAAGGCATGCCAACTCTTTTATTTTTATATTTAGATATATCTTTTATTCTTTTTAGAAAGGTATATAAAAGCAAAACTATGGCTAAAATAAAGGTTAAATAGCAGATAAACCATTAAATGCCAAAAGAATAGGAGTGACAACACATGCTTCCAAAAAAGATGACGGTAGGTTTGGTATTGGGACTATTATTATTTAACACCATTTATATTCCCACTGTCCAGGCAGCTGTCATCGACGACTTACATGATATAGCGACTGTTCTGGCTCCGCAGAAATATAATGAACTTTCGGCTAGGGTAAATACATATACCCGCATATATAGGGTTGAGAAGGGTGATACCCTGGATCAAATTAGTCGTCGTTACCAAACTGACCCAGAGCTAGTAGCAGTAATGAATTATCTAGATCCTAATCAGGCTTTAAAACCCGGTCAATTTCTAGTTTTACCATACGAAAAAGAACCAACTTATAGAGTTGCCTACGGTGATACTCTTTGGAGTATATCTAGAAGATATAATGTTAACGTTGACGAACTAGCAGCAGTTAACGGTATTACTGAACCTCGTAAACTTAAGACAGGAATAATGTTAAACATTCCTGCTTCAACCGGAATTCCTGTGTCAACCCAGAATAGTAAACCGGGTTCATCAGTTTCTAGGGGAGAAAAAATTAACTCTTTTTTATATCCCATTATTGGTGCTATTACTTCAAGGTTCGGTTGGAGAGACAGGGGTTTCCACCATGGCTTAGATATAGCAGCTGATATTGGAGATAAGATTCGTGCTGTTTTTAGTGGTAAAGTTGTATTCTCGGGTTGGGCTAACAATATTTATGGGAATATGGTAAAAATTGATCATGGTAATGGAATTGAAACAGTTTATGCTCATAATTCACGCAACCTGGTCAAAAAAGGTCAATATGTCCGAGCTGGAGATTATATTGCCGAAGTTGGGGATACAGGAAATGCTACTGGCTCCCATGTTCACTTTGAAGTACGTAAAAATGGAAAAGCCCTGAACCCTGAACGTTTTTTAGTTAGGTAAAGTAGAATAAAAACTAAAGGGCCGGTTGATTATATCCGGCTCTTTTTATATGTCCGAGGGAATGGAGAAAATTAACTCGAAATAAAACATATATGGGAAGTCAACTAAATCTTCAACATGAGCCAATTGCGATGTTCGGAAGTAGAGATGAATAGGCCGTTTTAGGGCAGTGGCAAAAATATTTTACCCCGGCACGGATCAGGATTTATGCGGGTT
>JASKKH010000043.1 GCA_030154265.1 Clostridia bacterium | reverse complement strand
GTTAGTTATTGTTTGCACCTTTATTCTAACTGAGGAATTTGATAAATGGCTCTCTTTATTTTTCAGAAAACCTTTTTACACAATTATAAGGACTCAACTCTGTTTAGTAGACACACGAATAAAAAACTATGCTAATTTCAGGAAGCTGCCTCGGGCGCAGTAAGACTGCCTTTAAACGAATCAGGTGCAATTATAATTCGATGAGACATTTTTTAATAGCCCCCATCCTCTTTTAATATATTCTATATAAACATAGTAATTTCCAAATTTTATTATCGTAAAAATTCTGCGTCTAAGATATAATTTGGTCATGAAAAATAATCGTTGAAATATTCATAATGAAGGAACTGAAGAATTCATGTAGAAATATATATTTAGAGGAAATCTATTTACAGATTGCTATACTTCTGGTCATCACTTTAAATTATATTGTTAATTAAAAAAGTAATCATCAATCAAGCAACGGGTTTTCATAATTAGTTTATTAATGTAAAATTAATATAATCGCCCCCGATAATTTTATTTTAAGTTTTATCGGCATTCTTGAAGAAATAAAGTCTTCGAGATTACCGTATTTTTAATAAGGGGCAAAATCACTTCTTTAATATGATTAATATTTAAAAGGAGGGAAAAAATCATGTACTGGACTGGGCTTTCACCCGATGAAGCCAGAAAACATCTGGCGAACAAGGACAAGTCTAAAAGAGACAAAAGAATGAGTCTCAAAGAAGCAGTACAAAAGTACGTTAAAGATGGGGACAACATTGGTGTGGGTGGCTTTGTTGACTGTCGTCAACCCATGGCCATTATTCACGAAATTATCAGACAGGGGAGAAAAGACTTAACATTAACTTTTCCCTCTGAAGGGCTCTCTGTTGAATATCTGGCAGGAGCAATGGCTCTAGACGAAAATCACCTTAACATCAAAAGACTTGAGTTGGCCTATTGGGCACATGAAGCCTTTGGCATTTCACCTCTCTTCCGCTATTTAGCCGAAAACGGCAAGATTGAAATTGAAGACTGGAGTAATGCCAACATGTCTGCCCGTTTAAAGGCCGGTGCCATGGGAATCCCCTTTATCCCATACCGTAGTCCTATGGGCAGTGACTTGGTAAAAACTAACCGTTCTAAAGTCATTGATTGTCCATTTACCGGAAAACCGGTTCTATTATTACCTGCCGCTCACCCAAATGTAGCCATCATTCACGTCCAAGAAGCCGATATGTACGGCAACTGCCGAATTCAAGGACCGACCTTTGTCTGTCCTGAAACTTCTATGGCTTCTGCCTATACTATCGTAACTTGTGACAGACTTATTGAACATGAAGAAATGACCAGATACCCGAACAGGATCAGCATTCCTTATTTCTCAGTAGATGCAGTTGTTGAAGTACCTTTCGGTGCCTACCCCGGTAACACCCATGGTATTCACTACTTTGATGAAAAACACATTGTTGAATTTAGAACAGCTTGTGATAAACTACGCAAAGGCGATTCTGGTCCGCTTAAGGAATATTATGATAACTACATTTATGGTGTGGAGGATTTTGGCGAGTTTATCAGTAAGATCCCATACAAACAGCTACAACATATTCAAAAAATTGAGTCTGGTATTCGTCTTGAAGCAGGTTATACGGCATTATAGGAGGTGAATTAATTATGACTAAAAAATATGCAAGTGATTATACAGCTCAGGAAATGATCGTTGTTGCAGGAGCAAGAACCCTGGAGGATAATAAAGTAGTTTTTGCCGGTACCGGCCTACCTATGGTAGCAATTACTTTAGCCCAGTTAACTCATGGGCCCGGAATTGTCCCGGTATTTGAAGGCGGTGCAGTAGGTCCTAAACTTTCTCGCGGGCTACCGCTCTCAGTAGGTGGTTCCAGAACAACTTATAGAGCTAATTACCTTTTAGGTCTGAATGCGGCCTTTGAATTAACCCAGCGTGGTTTCTGTGACTACGGTTTTATCGGTGGGGCCCAAATTGACCCATACGGTAACCTTAACTCCACAATGATGGGTGATTTCCCCGAAAACTACCAAAATCCCAAAGTACGCCTACCAGGTAGTGGTGGTGCTAGCGATATGGCCTGTTCTTGTGAACGCACCATCATTATTATGGTACATGAGCCCAGGCGTTTTGTTGAAAAACTAGATTACCTAACCAGCCCCGGTTATCTTGATGGTTCACCAAATGCCCGTGAAAAAGCCGGTATTGTCGGACAAGGTCCTTACCGGGTCATAACAACAAAAGCTATCTTGGGCTTTGATGATGAAACAAAGAGAATGAAGCTAATAGCTACACTTCCTGGTGAAACTGTTGAGAGTGTCCAAAAGGCTACCGGTTTTGAACTCATTATTCCTGATGATGTTTATGAATTTGAACCTCCAACAGAAGAAGAAATCAGACTTATTCGTGAAGTAATCGATCCTCAAGGATACTTCGTCGCTAAAAAGATTAAAGAATAATTATAGACTAAATAAAAATGCGCCTTTGTTAAGGCGCATTTTTATTTTAATTCTAATTTTTTGTTATAACCCAAATAACACTATTTTTAATGTTATTGTAAATCCTGAGCCTAACTTATTTTATACCTTAATGTTCTGGTAGCATTTAAAATAGCTATTAATGCCACACCAACATCGGCAAAAACGGCTTCCCAAATCGAAGCTATTCCGAAGGAACCTAGTACCAAAAAGAAAAACTTTATACCCAAAGCTAAGACCACATTTTCCTTTACTATACGTCCAGTATGTCTAGCCATTTCAATGGCCACAGGCAATTTAGCAAGAGCATCTTCCATCAAAACAATATCAGCAGCCTCAATAGCAGCGTCGCTACCGAGACCTCCCATAGCCACTCCCACATCAGCCCTCGTAATTACAGGTGCATCATTAATGCCGTCACCCACAAAGGCCAGCTTTTGCTTGCTTGGATTGGGTAAAGCAGACTGTAGTTCTTCAACTTTTTCAACCTTATCTTCAGGTAGAAGTTCAGCATAATACCCATCCAACCCGATATCTTCTGCAACTCTTTTTGCTATGTTTTCTTCATCACCAGTAAGCATTACCGTTTTCTTTACACCAAGTTGCTTCAACCTGGCTATGGTCTCTTTAGCATCAGGCTTAATCTCATCCGAAATAACGATATAACCAGCATATATATCGTTAATAACTACATGAACGTTAGTACCTTCAAGACTCCCAACCTCATGGGAAATACCTTTACTATCTAATAGACGCTCATTACCAACCATAACTTTATTGCCATTTACTATTGCGCTAATCCCGCGACCTGCCATCTCCTGATAATCTTTTACGCTATTGTCGAACTTTTCTTTCCCATAAGCTTCACGAATAGACTGGGCAATGGGGTGAGTAGAATAAGTTTCTGCCGCAGCCGCCATTGATAAGACATCTTTTTCCGTAAAACCGTTGTGTGGTACGACCTTAGAAACTCGAAAAACACCCTTTGTTAAGGTTCCTGTCTTATCAAAAACCACCGTATGCAGGTCAGTAATAGCATCTAAGAAGTTAGCTCCTTTAACCAAAATACCTTGTCGAGATGCCCCGCCAATTCCCCCGAAGTACCCCAGAGGAATAGAAACAACTAAAGCACAGGGACAAGATATGACAAGCATCACTAACGCCCGGTATATCCATTCACTAAAAGTAGCTCCGGGAATGACAAGAGGAGGAACAACCGCTACTAACAACGCTCCAAAAGTCACAGCTGGTGTATAATACTTAGAAAAAGAGGTTATAAATTGTTCAGTCGGAGCTTTACGGACTGAAGCATTTTCAACCAAGTCCAAGATACGTGCAATAGATGACTGTCCAAATGTCTTTTCAACTTTAATAGTAAGAAGTCCCTGACCGTTAATCATACCAGCCAAAACTTTTTCTCCTGTTTCAACCTTACGAGGTACAGATTCGCCAGTTAAAGCTGAGGTATCAACAAATGAAACACCATCCAGAATCTCACCATCGAGAGGTACCCTCTCGCCCGGTTTAACAATAATAGTTTGTCCGACCTCAACTTCCTCTGGATTAACCTGTTTTACCTCTCCCTTTAACTTTAAATTAGCATATTCTGGCCGGATATCCAGTAGAGCCTGAATAGAACGACGGGAATGATTTACAGCACGCCCCTGAAAATATTCCCCGACAGCATAAAAGACCATAACCGCAGCTGCTTCAGGTAATTGGTGAATAGCAATTGCACCAATAGTAGCAATAGTCATAAGGAAATTTTCATCAAAAAACTCACCACGAGATATATTTTTAATTGCCGTCCAAAGTACTTCCCAGCCAACTAAAAAATAAGCTGTCAATAAAACTGCATACTCCCCAATAAAATAAGGAGTAAGTCGGAGGTATTTATTAAAAATAACCCCAACAGCTAATAAAATAAATGAAACGGTTATTAAATATAACTTTTTCCTTTCATTTCCTTCTTCCTCGTCAGCCATTGACTCACCTTCAGGTTCCACTCTAACATCAGGTTCATATTTATTTATAACCTCAGTAACTTCTGCAATCCGTCCTTTCGAGGGTAAAAAAAGAGTTTGAGTAGCAAAATTAACACTTGCTTGTTCTAACCCTTCGAGCCGCCGTAATTCCTTTTCGATTTTTGCAGCACAATTTGCGCAATCTAATCCTACTAGTTTATAACGCATATAGTTTCCCCTCTTCATTATTTTTCCAATTAACCTCACTATCCTATATATATTTATCTATCTATCTTCAGCAAAATGTTCCTGAGCTTCCCGAATTAAGTTTAAAATGTGATGATCATCAAGGGAGTAATAAACCATTTTGCCTTCTCTATAGTACTTTACCAACCGTAATGCTTTCATTAGCCTTAAATGATGGGAAACAGCCGGTAAACTCATATCTAAAATTGAAGCAATATCACAAACACAAAGTTTTTTATGAGCCAGTAAATATAAAATTTTTGTCCTGGTTTCATCGCCAAGAACCTTAAAAATTTCTGACAATCCAGAAACTTCCAAAACTTTTTCTTTCAGGTAGTCGTTATCCCCGGAAGGACAGTAACAATCACAAACATCGTTGTTTTTACCTAAATCTTGACTCGCCAAGGAAAATACCTCCCAAATGATAAAATAAACAATTAAACAATTGCTTAATTGTATTATATTTATGCATCTGTCTGCTGTCAATGATAAATTTGATATATAAAAACAAGTGGATAAATGGTATACAACATGTCAAAAACGGCCAGAACCTTTGGATTAACGACTTTGCTGAAAAAAGTTTAACGGACAATACCTCTGGGCTACTCAAAGAACAAATAAAAACTGGTTAGACCCTAAAATCTATCAAATAGAAATTCTTGATGATTCTTTAAGCTTATAAAAAAGAATTTCTATTTTATTTGTAAATAAAAAAGGCCTGATAATATTTTGTTTCAGGCCTTCCTTTAATGGATTTACTCCAATAAACAATGTTTATCTGCAATTTACTTAAAGATTTATGATCTTTCCACCCAAGAGGTCAGCAGTTTCAGGGTCACATGTTGTAAAAATAACTTGATTTTTTTCGGCAAACTTCTTAATTAATTCTGCTGCTTTTTTCTTTCTGTCAGGGTCAAGGTTTACCAAACAGTCATCTAAAACCACAAAACCCCTATCATTATTAAAAAGATAATTAATAAGAGCAAACCTAAGTGCCAATAGAACACAATCATAAGTCCCCGCTGAAAATAATTGCACAGGTAGTTTAGTATCATCATCTTTTACAATACCAACCTGTAGATTTTCATCTATTTCGCCAATATTATAACTACCAAGTGTTAACAAAGAAAGATATCTACTAAAATCCTGTACAAGTGGCTTAAAAGACCCTTTGTCCATTTCCTCAAGCTTCATTTCGAAAACTTCTCTTATCCTGATAAGAGTATGTAAATAGTGCAGTTGTTTCTTAAATTCTTTTTCAGCTTCTTTATAAAGAGGTTCTAACTCTTCATAAGAGGTATCAGGTAACCTTTTTTCTATTTTATAGTATTCATCTTTACAAGACTGTTCTTCGTTACCTAATTTCTCTACTTCCTTTCTTAACCTTGAAAGCTTATTTTGAAATTCTTCAGCGGAATTAAATCCTTCAGGAAGGTCAGCCAGAGCTTTTAAAGTCTCTTCCTGTTCTTCAAGGGTTTTTATCTTAGAAACCAAAACATCAATTACTTTATCAGAACTCCCATACTTCTCGGTCCAATCTTTAATAGTGTTTTCTATAACCATCATTTCCGCTTTTAAATTACTTATTTTTTTATTTAAGTTTTCCATCTCTGCATTAACTTCATCAACACTACGGGCAGTAAGATTGTCAGCTTCTTTAACTACGACTTTCAGGTCTTCAAGCTTTTTATCCCCTAGTAAATCCTTAATTTGTTTTTTAATTGCTTCAATATCATTAATCAACTGTCTGTAGATACGATAGTTTGCTTTTGCTTCGGTAAGATCTGATACTTTTAACTTTTCTAATAACTCTTGAAAGCCCTTTCGGGCATCCAAATACTGTTTCCTTAATTCTTCAAATTCAATCTTTCCTGCCCTGACTTCCAGAGTAAAATCATTATCCACCTCTACCTTCAAATACCCACTGGCAGTAAAATCTACTCCTTCTTTAATCTCTTCTTTTTCTTCCAGCCCTTTGGTTACAAAAACCTTACTTCCCTTAGCTTTAATAATTTTACCAAGAAGAGTACCTGCCTCCATGGAAGCTTTGGCAGTTAAAATCTGATTGTTTAGTTTTTCAAGTTTTTCAATATCACTATCTTTTATCTCAACATACTTTTCTTTTTCTTCTTTTTTTGTATTTAGCTCTTCTTCTTTCTTTTCAATTTTTAATAATAGCTCTTTGGCGGTTTTAGCTGCTTCAATCTTTTTAGCAAAGGCATATTCTTTATTTAATTTTTCTTTTTCTTTGTTAAGCTTGGTCATTTCCTCCTGCTTGTTTTTATAATTCTCTTCGAGAATAGGAAACTTCTTATTTATCTCTCTTAATTCTTTTACTTCTTTTTTTAGAGCAGTAATCTTTGGCTCTAAAATCGCCCGTTTTAAAATATCTCCCTCAATTTCACTGTACTTTCCAATCTCTTTTTTCCAAGCTTCCTTTTTTTCTTGTAATTCTTTAAGCTTTTCGCCAACTACACAGAACTCTTCTTCAATATTTTGAGCGAACTGCATATCTTGCTTTATTCGCTCTTTTTTATAGTAACATTCCAGTACCTTACCGACCTTTACTTTCCATGGATTATCAATTCCTCTTCCCTTTTCAGGGCGGTTATTTTTTAAATCCCACTTACCTTGTAATTTGTCTATTTTATCGTCTATTACTTTCTTCATTTTTTCTACCGATATGCCATCTAAAACCATCACTGCCTGTCTTAAGATACTACTGACTGCATCGGTAGTTTCAGGATCATTACCAATTCTTTCAAGAGCTTCTTTAAGGTCTTTTTGCCTTGCAAAAACAATATTCTTATAAGTACTCTCGCCATATTTAAGTAGTTCTTTTAGTTTTTCGTTTATGTTTTTCTCATTCTTTATTAAACTTCCATTAAACTGCATGGCGATAGAGGGAGTAGTCCCCCATTCCTTGCTTAACTCAAAATCTGAACCTTCAACATTAAAGTTAACTTTGATTGCCATGGAGTCCCCTTCGGGATAAGGTCGAAACCTTTCAAAAAATTCTTTATCTACAGCAGTATTCTTTTTAAGTTTGTGATTTCTAAAGAAAACTGCAAATAACCCCTCAATAATAGTACTCTTACCTGCTTCATTAGGCCCCACAATAACATTTAAACCCTCATCAAAACTAATATCTTTATTGGAAATACCCGCAAACCTTGTACATTTTAAATTATTAACCTTCATACTTTAGCCTCCTGGATAACTTCATAAGCTATTTGCAGGGCTTCTTCATCGTTGTCTTTATAAAGTTCTGTTAACAGCTGGTGAGGGAAAGAACCTGCTGTAAATTCTTTATCAATTACATCCCCTGTTATCTTTATACCTAATTGCGAGTCTTCGGGATCAAAATAAGCTAATCCCTCAGTTAGTTCCTTATAAAAAACTTCTTTTCTTTTAAACAAATCTTGATCTATTCTACCTTTTAATTTTAATCGTAATAAGGTTTTATCTCCTTTTTCCTTTAAAAAAAGTTGTTTTAGCTTCTCAAAAGAATCCATGTCTTCAATAGTTGCTTCTGTATCAATAAATTTAAAAATACCTGTATTAATTCTCTTGGCTTCAATTTTTTTATCCTTGTCAATTTCTATAAGCCAGGCATGTCCTTCATGGGAACAATCCATACCATCAGGTTCCGGTGTGCCGGCATTAAAAATTTTATTACCCCTTATCAACGCCTGTTCAGGATAAGGAATATGGGTATGTCCTAAAAGCCAAAGGTCAACGGGAATCGATTCAAGTTCCTTTTTAGTCATGTAAAAATACTGCTGATGCATATCAGGAGATAAACCCTCTAAAGCACCGTGAGCAACCCCTATATGCCAGGTAACCTCAGGTTGTTCGGAAATTTTATTCATCCATCCAAGGTTGTTTTCGTTACTATTTTTTCTGTTACACGAAGCTGGATAAACTGCGACATCTAAATCATAAAACCTTAAATCATAAACCTTATTTTCATTTAAAAGGACAATTTTTTCTGACAGGTTATTTCTAAAAAACTGCCAGAGTTCCACCATACCATTATCATAATCATGGTTTCCTGGTAATACTAGAACACAGTCTCCAGCAAAATCCTCAAGTATTTTAATAACCCGTTCAATATCCTTCTTCTGTATGGTTATCTTCTCAAATAAATCCCCAGCCACAACAAATAAGTTACAGTTTTCCTCGTTTGCTGTTTCAATAAGGTTTTTTAATGTTTTAAACCTGGCTTCTATTAATTCACTTCTTATATAATCAGGGTAACCATTAAATTTCATACCAATATGTAAGTCACTAGTATGAATAATTTTCAGTCCCAATAAAATCTCCCCCCTTTAACTGACAATATAAATATTTCATTGTTTAACTATAATTGCCCTCCTAACTTAAGTAAAAAATTGACTCAAATGTATAAAAAAGGACTTATATAACCTTAAGTCCTTCACCAGATATATATTACCTTACCGCTTAACAAGCTGTTTTATTGGTCACTTTACCCACAAATCATCAATATTGACATTTTGTAATGCACTAAGAAATTTCTGCTTAATATCAGGATACCGCTTTTTCAATTTAGAGACCAACTCTTTCATTTCCTGCCGCTTTGTATGACCATCAACTGGACAGGGATTTTCTATATAAGGTATATTTTCTAATTTAACTAATGAAATTATAGTCTCTTCCGGGATATAAACCAGAGGTCTTATTATAGTAACATTCGTTCTGTCTAAATACATTTTTGGCTTAAAAGTACCAAGTTTCCCTGTATATATTACATTTAACAGTAAAGTTTCGATAGCATCATCCAGATGGTGACCCAATGCAACTTTATTAAAATTGAGATTAGAAGCCTCTTCATTAAGAGCCCCTTTGCGAAACTTAGAACATAAGGAACAGGGGTTAGATTCCTTTCGTACATTAAAAATAATTTCACCTATTTGTGTATGCTTAATGTGTAGGGGAATATCATGTTTTTCGCAGAAATCTTTTATTTGACTGTAGTCAGCACCCAATCCCAAATCGACACTGATAGCTTCAAAATCGAAATTAAAGGAGGAGTATTTTTTTAACAACCATAAAATAAATAAGAGTGCAGCACTGTCTTTACCTGATACCCCTACTGCTATACGGTCGCCTTCTTCAATCATATTATAATCCCTAATAGCTCTCTTCACCTTAGTAAAAAACCATTTGTTATAAGATTTTTTCAATTGAATTCACCTTTAGTAAGTTTTAGAGTTTATTTATGATAGTGGGGATTGAACTTTCCTTTTCTATTTTTCGACTGTTGCACAGTCCTGTCCCTGTTTGAACCGGACAAAGAAAGTAGTTCCCTTTGAACTCGTTTCCAATGTAATGGTGGCATTATGCCTGGCAGCGATGCTATTACATATAGCTAGCCCTAAGCCTGTCCCATTATCTTTGGTAGTAAAAAAGGGAGTGTTTATCTTATCAATTATATCAGGCTTAATTCCTGTACCTTGATCCTGTACAGCTAAAACTACCTCATTGGCTTCCATAAACGTTTTTATGACCAGTTTGCCACCAGGAGACATCGCTTCCAGTCCATTACGTGTCAGGTTTAAGATCAGCTGCCGTATTTCTTCTTTATCCAGAAGCAGGTCCGGTAGTTTCTCGAGCTCAACCTTAATAAGCTTATCACAGGCTATGGCATCGGCTTGGATAAGCGGTAATAGGGATTTTATAATGAAATTAAGGTTCTGTACTTCGGTTTTAATCGGCTTGTTTTTGGCCAAGGAAAGGTATTCGGTAACAATGGCATTGACCCTGTCCACTTCCTCAATGATGAGGTCAAAATACCCCCTGTAATTAGTACATTCGTCTTTTCCTTTAAGCATCTGTACAAAGCCACGCACTGAGGTCATTGGGTTCCTGATCTCGTGGGCAATACCTGCTGCCATCTCTCCTATTAAATTTAACCTATCCAGCCGGACCATTTCTTGTTCCAACTGCTTGCGCTCAGTAATATCATTAAATGAAATCAGCATACACTGCTCACCATTAAGTTCTATTACCTCTCCTGATACCAACCCTATAAGCTCTTCACCTGACTTCGACCGGATTTTTACTTCCAGGTTGCGCATTCCCCCCTGCTCTAGCAACAACTGTACTGCCTTAGCACGATCCTCCGGATTCACATACAGATTTAACTCCTCTTCTGTACGTCCTATAATCTCTTCACGGCGATACCCAGTCAAGCGTAAATAACTGTCATTCACGTCAATATATCGCCTGTCTGTCATTGTTTTGATACTCATTGGGAACGAACTGGCCTTAAAAGCTTTAGAGAACCGTTCCTTTGATAAGCGTAAGGCTTCTTCTATTTGCTTGCGTTCGGTAATATCCTGGGCAACTTCAACGATACCTATAACATTATTATCTTCGTCTTTAACAGGATAGAAGTTTATTAACCAAATACCATCGAGTCTAACCATTTCTTCTTGCTGAACCTCACCGGTTTCAAGTAACTTTTTGACGGGACAGCCTGGACAAGGACTGTTCCGCCGGTTCCATATTTCATAGCAATAATGTCCTACTAGTTGTTCCGGAGCCATACCACCTGATTTGCCTGCAGATTTGTTTGCCCATATGATCCTCATATTTGTATCATGGTAAACTACCGGTTCCGACACGGTACTAAGAATAAGTTCTTTTTCCCGTTTAGCCTTTCTGAGTGCCTCTTCCGCCCGTTTGCGCTGGGTGATATCGCGAACAATAGATTGTACAACCAGTTTCCCCTGGAAGGTTAGAAAAACTCCCGTTACATCTACATCGACAATTAACCCGTCCAGTCGAATAAGCTTTAGTTCAACCAGGGGTAATGCATTGCCTTCTTTACCTGGAATATGCCGACCTCGTTCTCTTACTAATTCTCGATAATCCGAATGTATGAAATCCATAATTGGTTTTCCAATTAACTCCTGAATTCCTCTTGCCCCTAAAAGCTGAGCTCCTGCCTTGTTTATAAAAATAATTTTGCCTTTGCTGTGGACAACAATAGCATTCGGTGAAAACTCAACCAGCTGCCGGTAACGTTTCTCACTCTCCCTAAGCGCTTCTTCCATCCGCTTATGCTCGGTAATTTCCTGTTCGAGTTGTCTATTCACTGTTCTCAGTTCGCTGGTACGCGTTTTTACTAACTTCTCGAGGTAGTTGCGATATTTTCTTAATTCATCTTCCATTCGCCTACGTTCGGTAACGTCAATGCCTATACTGATAACATAGTCTACTGAACCTTTGTTGTCACACAGGACAGTGTTTGACCAAAAGATTAGTCTTCGACTTCCATCCTTAGTTACACAGTAGCTTTCATGCTCGTTCAATTGGCCGGCTTGTAGTTGTCCAAAGACGTCCTTGACCAGCTCTGCCTCTTCCCGAATCACGAATATATCCCAAAAATATCTGCCTCTTACCTCGTCGAACGAGTAACCTGTTGTTTTCTCACAGGTGCGATTGAATTCTATGATGCGGCCTTCACGGTTAAGGACGACAATGAGTGCACCGGCTATATTTAGAACGGCAGAGATGAAGTTTCGCTCTTGCTCCAACAAGGTTTCGGCCTGTTCACGTACCTTTAGTTCGCGACGGAGAAGGAGGTACAGCAGCAGGCTGGTGATAGTAACGTAAAATATACCTTTGTAGGTTTGAAATATAATCAACCTGTTTGAGTTATCCACCCACAGGTAAAGCAAGTGATCTGAGAAAATAACCAAAAGTGTTCCAAAGAGGGCATAGACCAGGCTTATACGTAAAGTAAGTCGTGAATACGGATTTTTCATAAATCTTCCTCCAAACCAAGCCATAATAAAATTGCTTGAAAAGCCTTACTTCACCAACTGCATCATCAAACCATAAATAATCCTAACTATATGACACTTATTTATTTCAATATTTATCGATAAATTTACCTTTAGAGATTACGTCGAATTATGTCAAACCAGGATTTAAAAAGATATGATTGGTAGGAATATTACGGAAAGAATTATCTATATGTGGAAACCGCATTAGTGATAACAAATGGTCACTCACCATTGCCGTCCAACAGGCATAACCGCACCAGGAGGATCAAGCCGATATTATCTGTAAAAATGCCCTCTGGTAATTTTTACGGTTAACTAACAGCGTAATCTCGTGCTTGTCAGAGGTGAAATTTCTTTTCGGCCTTTTGCTGCTTTTTCCACTCCCAGTACTCGTCCATATTCAGATATAAACGACCGGTGCTCCAGGCCTCATGCTGCTCCATCAATAG
>JASKKH010000042.1 GCA_030154265.1 Clostridia bacterium | reverse complement strand
GTTTCAATCCCTCATAGGTACAATAGGAACCCATTTTTCCCTTGAAATCACTACACTTTATATTTTATGCATTTATGCAAAAAAGTCCTTCTACAGATAACAAAAAATTTCCCGACCATTGAAATTACTTAATTTTTCAGCATAATAAAATGTCGTCGATCCCCAATGGTATTTGCACTACAAGAGGTCGACGACACACTCATTATAAAATATTTTCCTCTCCACCTTTTTGCATTCCCATTACTTCCCTTTTAGAATATCTGGTAGTTCTAAAAGTATAAAATATAATTGAATCTTCTTCTTTATTGATTTTTTTGCTTAACTCAGTTTTAAGTTTCACATAATTTGCTTCTGATATTTCCCCCTCTAAAACGGAATTTTGCACCCAGTATAAATATTTCCTGGCAGTTTTTAGCACCCGGGCAACTCGCTTCTGATTTACATCGTATACCAGGATAACAAACATTAACTCACCTTCTATTTTCCTTACCATCTAGATATATACGGTTCATATTCCTTTTCACCCATTATGTGTTTTTCAAGTTTATACAATTCCATACGTATCAACCTTCTGTATGAAACATTCCTTCCTAATTTCCTGTGTTTGATAGTTGCCTTCAACCTATTATCAAACTCCTGAACAAATGTTTTTCTACCCTTTTCTTTTAACAAAATACCTCCAAGATCTTTCTCAAAGTCATTTTTAGTAATCATATTTTTTCCTATCAACGTAAAAATCAACCTGTCAATAATAATTGGCTTGAAAATTTCAGCAATATCAAGATTTAATGTAAATCTCCTAAAATTTGTAGCATGAAGATAACCTATTCTCGGATCAAGATGTGTTTTGTAAATTTCGCTTAATACAAGAACATATAAAAGAGAATTTCCAAAACTAATTAATGCATTGAGTTCATTTTTGGGAGGTTGCCTACTTCTTGTGTCAAAAACAAAATCTTCGTTTTCAATAATTTTGTCAAACCCTTTGTAATAATAGTCCCTAATATTTCCTTCAATTCCCATAAGTTCTGATAGTTCACAACAATCATTTACTTTATTTATTAAAGACTCTACTTCTTCAAAAATATCTTTCACATCCTTACCTCTATTGCTATAATATCTTAGCACATTTAAAATATTTTTGCCGCTACCTAATACAAGGGCTCTGGCAATTATCAATCTCTTGTCTTTATCAAGATAATGTTCTGATTGCTTTAAAACCATATACCCAGAATTAAAATGCTCTCTAGGATAATATGTTCCTACATAGTATCCGTAATAATTAAAAAAATGTATTGTTATTTCTTTCTGAGAAATTAATTCTAAAAACCTTTTATTGAAATCCAGTTCACCAAATACAAAAATATCATTTATATCCTCTATAGGCAAAAATCTTTTTCCCTCTTCTGTTTCAAAGTACACGGTATTATCTTTTCTCTTAATCTGACCATCTTTAAAAATATATATGTTCTTCTTCACCCGTAACACCCCGCTAAGAATAACACATTTCTCGATAACCACAATTTTTACAAAAAGGAATTTTTTCTACCTTGGGTGGAACATCCAAATATATTATTCGTAGTATATTTTTTACAACATCTTGCAGTTGTTTTTGAGCCTCTGGTGTTAACTCTACCTCTTCTCTTTTTTTCTCTTTCGGAAACATCAGTACCCCCTTTGCCTCAAGGCCTGCCGCTTTTAATTCTGACAAATAAAATAAAAGCTGCATTTTCGCGCTTTCTTTAAATTTTGAACTTTTTTTAACTTCCCCAACTACTAGTTGTCCATCTTCTTTTCTGATAATATCTATTTTAATGTTTCCAAAAGAAATCTCTTTTTTATCCCTTTCATAGCTATTCTCCTGTATAAATCTTCCTATATCTATATTTTTATCATCCTGGTCAGGCTCCAGGTTTCTTGCCATCAGCCATACTTCCCGCTTACATATAAAGTAATACCATATTAATGTTCCGTTAATTTTTTTACCATCCACGATATACACCCTTAAATTTTTAAATTATAATACCCAAGGATCGTCCTTTACTTCAAAACCCATTTCTTTTGTATAAAATCTTTCTACATCTAAATTCGAAAGATATGCAAATCCTCCTTCATATGTGTATGGCCATTCCTCCGAATAAATAGATATTACATATTGTAAAAAATCACTTTTAATTTTAAGGAAAGTTTTTTTCCTTTCATAAACATTATCTATACATTTAATTTCTTCATATTTTTCCCATAAATTCTTAGCTTTTTCATCATATTCAATAAATAGAGGAATTCTATTATCATAAGGTATAATTTGAAATTCATCATTTACCTTTGCAAAAGCTAACTGTTCCATTGCCCTCAGTATTGCTTCTGAAGGATCTTCGCTGTGTTCTTCCTTAATTAATTGAAAATATTGCTGCGATAAATTCTGGTATTCAATTTCTTCAATGGAAGTTTTGTTTTTTAATATCTGCTTCGTCTTTTCAATAAGAAACGATCCATAAACCATACTAGCGTATCCCTTACCATTTTCATTCATTAAATTAAAAACATCAACCTTACCCATCTCTTTTTTATTGTTTCTGTTACATCTTCCCGCTACCTGAATTATAGAGTCCCACGGTCCTATGTCCCTTAATACATAATCCACATCTATATCAACTCCCGCCTCTATCACTTGGGTACTAACTACAATATAAGGTAAATCATAATTTTTAATTTTCTCAATTGCTTCCTTTCTGTGTACGGGTAAAACTCTTGCAGATAAATATATTATGGGCATATAGTTTATATTGTCGCTTAAATATTTATAAATCTCCTGGGAGCTCTTTATAGTATTGAATACTAACAGCATCTTCTTATTTTTGTTTTCTTCTATGATATGATTCAATTTTAATTTAAAATCCTGAATATTTATTTCTTCTGGATAATAATTAATTATAGTTCTATTAAAATATGAAAAATATTCTGACTTATCAGTTAAAATGCCATCGATTTCTTTATTTGCTTCATCAAATATAAGAGGTTGAGTGGCTGTAATAAATACAAAATATACATCAAGAAATTTCGCCATCTTTTTGAATATTTTATTGATTAAAAGCCAGTAATCATGAGGAATTGATTGTACCTCATCCAATAGAATTATTGATTTGGCAATGTTATGGAATTTTAATATAGAAGAATTCCTGTTAGAAAAAATGGTACTTAACAGTTGAACAAATGTGGTAACAATTATCTGTGAATTCCATGTTTCAATCAGATATTTACTCTTATCCAATTCATAATCTGTTTCGCCGTCATTATACTCTACTTCTGCCAGATGGTGGTGTTTAATTATTCTAGTTGAAGTATCTCCTTTTTCCCCAAAATTTGCCTTTATAATAGAACTTATTACTTCATGGTTTTGATCTATTATACTGGTAAAGGGAAGAGCATATATAATTTTATAATCAAAGTTAGTAACATCTTTTAACTTCTTTTTGAGATAAAGGCTAAATGAAACAGATGCCAACGTTTTTCCCATTCCTGTGGGCACAGTTAAATGTAATATTCTGTTATCCAAAGACATTGTTTCGACTTTTTCGATGGATTTATTATATATATCTTCCCGAATCTCATTAAGTTTAATTTCACTTTTGACCTTTTTAGCATTAAATTCCTTATCCTTCTCCTTGTATATATCTACTGCACTCGGAGGAATGTCATACTTTATTTGAAAATCCTCATGAAAGATAGCTTCCAATTTATCGGCATATATGAGAATCGAATACAAATATTTAAACATAATATAATACTTTATGTTTTTTTCTTCCTCTATCAAATCGTAAATATCAGAACCCCAATACTGAATGAATATTTCGCTAAAAGAATCAATTATTTCTTCCGAAGAAGGCATATGAAAATCAAATGGTCGCAATATTTTATTCATTTCTTCATAATCTAGAGATTCTACCTGTTTTTCTAAAACTTCTAGGCAAGAATTTCTTTTAGGTTTATTCATACATACTTCAGCTGCTAAATCGTCTAAATTGCCATGATGTCTTTTGATAATTTCAAAACAAAAAATCGGCATAAATTCCAACCATTTTTCTTTTAATTTTAATTGAGTTTTTACAACACTGTAGGTTATCAATGCAGACAGTAAGCCGTGTTCTTTTAATTCCCTGTCTATGCTCCGTTTCTTTTTATTTTCGATACTATCCATATAATTTTGAAAAAATTTTGTTGCCTTTCCTGAATCGTGGAATAAACCCAATATTTTTAATATCTTTAAAAAGGTATCTTTATTTTCGGGGAAGAAAATTTGCTTTTCTTCCCCTATTTTGTGACTGATTTCAACTACTTTCTCCAGGTGTTCTTTCAATAATACATTTGGATGCGAACGCAATTTATAGGAATACAAAGCGCTCCCCCGCTTTCGTTTCCAAATAATTCTGAGGCTTACATATTATTGGATGCCCATTCTTTTCGAAAATAACTTTTATATATTCAACGACATTTCTTTCAGCATTCTGCACATTGGGAACTGTGTCTTTTAAATATTCCTTATCACCCTCGAACTTTATTTCTAATTCCTCAAATAGTGGTAAAACAGAGTGAACAGGCGTGAACTCGGTGTCTTGGCCTATTTCTTTTACATCTTCTTCTCCAATAAAACTATAATTTGCGATCAGCTCACTCAAGCCTAATGATAGTGTATAATAATTTTTTCCACAGGATAAAAATTCCTTAACTTTTTTATATATTCCTGAATCTTTATGGTGTAAATATATCCTGTATTTAGGCTCTTTAAGCAATTCAACCTTAACCCGGCTTCTGGTTTTTATCTTGGACATATCAATTGCTTCTTTGGTATTTATATAATTTATACCTAATCTTGTTTTTTTAACAGGTTTTAAAATCCTTACACCGATATATGCCTGGTCTTTAGTAAAATACTCCGAATACTCCTCCTTTGGCAATCCTATTAACGCCCCTATCATTCCGCTGATTGTCGGTCTCGGTGGAAATGAAAAGGTCAACGGGGAAGATGTTGTGAAATATTTTCTGAAATGACCATAATCTCCCCAGATATCCCATATTAACACTTTCATATCCATCACGACCTTTATAATTCTAATTTCTCAACCTGTATTCCGGCATCCTGTAATAACTCAATCCAATTAGACTCGAAACTTAATCTTCTATCAATTTTGTACCAAACAATTTCTATTTTCTCTTTATTTAATTTTAACGTATCGATTAAATTCCTCAGTTCCAATCTATAATCTTCCACATCTCTTATTTCTTCCTGTCTGGTATTTGGTAATAATTTTATATCTTTAAGGAGATCCCCAATATGGAAATTTTCTTCTTTATAATCTACTTTGATTAACATTCTGGGAACTTGTCCAACTTTTGACCGCGAAATTAAATTTTTCGTTCCATTCCACATAGCATCAAGCAGAAGATTTATATCTTCCTCTTTCAAATTGGTGGATTCAGCGGCATGCTCATTGATAATCCCATAAAAGCCTATCAGGGAGTATGGAAGTATATATTCTTCTCTAAAAGTTTTTTTATCTTTATTTTCTCCTGACGCAAAAGCTCCAGTACCTTTTATTCTCTTCATTACAACCTGATGTAATGACCTTCCCATGCTGAATTGAACAGGGCCCGTAAAAGTAGCCGAGCTTTTATCCAAAGGGATAGTTGCCCCAAATAACCTAACGTCTATACACTGTTCCAGTACATTTTTTATTACCTCATCCTTATTATTTCCAAAGTCCTTAGCCCTAGTTTTAGCATCTTGGACTTTACCGGCCTCATTTCTTTTCTCCCGCACAAATATTTCCTGACCTTTGTAATTATAAAGGTAATCTCTAATGGTTCTTTTTAATCTTACATCCGTAACAATATTGATAGATGTTTCTTCATCAATTCTAGGTTTGTTGTCGTCCAAAGGGTCACCGTTCGGATTATTGTCTTTAATATCATACAGGAAAATTAATTCACTCCTATTAATCATCAATATGATCCTCCTTCTCTTTTTTTATAATAAATATGCTAGCCATATTCATACCTAAAGAAAAATAAAAAGGTACATCTAAATCCGGAATAGACCATGAATTGCCTGCTTCTATAAAATATGAAGAAATAAGCTCTTCCGTCTCCCGATAATAATTTGCGTTATACTCTGTTAACTTATTTTGTATCTCAGGAAACAATCGCTCCATATCTTTTTTAGTTAGTTTTAGTCCTTTAAGCCTTGCCAGAAAAGGAGTTCTCTTATCATTATTGTACTGAATATTTAACAGTTTCTTTGTCAAATAACCTTCCAAAAAACACACTTTCTTTTCTGGAACATCAAAAAAGGTACTATAAGTATTAAAGAAATCTTCAAACATCTCCCGTTCGGAATTAAAATCTTCCTTTTTCCATACATTTGATTTAGTTTTCACAGGACCCGCCTCTTTTCGTTCTCTGATTAAATTCATTCGATTCAGATAGTATAGAAAACCAAAGGATTTTATTGTAGCTGTAAGATAATTATCCTTGTTTTTATCAGTTATACCTTTTTCCATTCTTTTAAATGCATCTGTAATATAAGCTACTATTGGCTTCAATAAGAATTTATAGTCAATTTTCTTGTCTGAAATAATATCATTGATTGTTTCCAGGAAGTATCCATTATGCGTATCCCGGGGGAATATGGTTCGGACAAAACCGAAGTTTATAAATATTTGCTGCTGCTTATCCGTACTCAAGTAAAACTTTTTAAAGATTTTTTCTTCGTTCACTTCACTAAAAGTTTCATATATTTTTCTTAATCTCGATGGCATAACGTCCTGGATATCGAGGAGAATATTTAAAGCTGCCTTATCTTTTTTAAAGAAAAGCAATTCAAAGGAAATACTGTTTTCTTTTAATTCTTTTCCTGCATTTATTAAAATACGCTCTTCCTGAGCCAGGTATTTTTCTACAAAGTTATACTCTTTCTCTTCATTTAAACCCTTAAGTTTTTTTAAAACATATTCCAGCTGCCCGGAATATATCGTATTAGGAATTAGGTAATAATTTAAACCTTTAAATGAAAAAGTAAGATTTTTGTCCAGGTAACTTTTTCCCAAAACTAACAGAATAGAACACTCAGGACAAACAGGGAAGTTCATCCATGCTTTATCGTATTGGAAGCCCCCGGATATATACCCCTTTTTATCGATTGTATAGAACGGAAATATATTCGCAAGACCAAAGACTTCTTTTTTATTTTTTCTGCAAAGAGAACAAACGGAGTCATAGCCTATTAAGTCCGTTTTAAAAGATTTGCTGTAGTGAAATTTCAACAAAGAACTATCTATTAGTTTTCTTTTGAATATTTGATAATCACCTACATAATGTTTATTTCCTTTTTTTTCAATTCTTAAAGTAAGAAAGGCGCCTTCTCTTGTAGGAAGGTCCTTTAACAATTTGTCAATATCGGCAATTATTTGTTCTTGTGCTCTTTTCAAAATGCCGTAAGTCATATCTAATACTGCCGCTTCTTTTTTAAAATTTTCTGATAATGATTTATCCTGTAAAGTCTCTTTAATGCTAGCCAGTATCTTGTTCGAAAAAGTTTTTTCCGCTTTGGTTATTTTTGCGGTAGGAGTTAAGTCGGCCCCCGCAGAAGAACCCATTCTGTAAAGGTATTTAAGCATATCTTTGCTATCGAACTGGGTAACGTTGATATGTTTATATATTACGTTATCTATATCTACAACTATTTCAAATACATGATTATATTTTCCGCCATCACTAGGATCTTCTGCAAAAACTTCTAGTAACCCACCTCCCTTTTCATCTAACTTTTGCTTCTCTATATTTCCTATTTCAGTTACTGCCTGCAGATCCAAAATTTCACCCCTTCCTTTGACTAAGTTATCAAACATATGTGCTAAATTATGTACTGCCTTCGACAAAAAAATAAAAAATACCTGCAAAAATTTAACATTTTAATTGAAAATTTTAGTTAACTTCGAAAACCTAACCCTTCCACCATGAAAACTAGCACTTATTTGATATCTCTTGCCACAACAAAATAATCATCAGTTTCGTAGTTTCTTTAATAATTATAAATTTAAACTTAAAAGAAGGATTTTTTGACAATATCATCACAATACTTTTAATATCGAAATTTTTTTGACTATAATATTAAAAAACTATCTATAAGAGATTGAAATGAATACTTTTTCATTGCATCATTATCTTACCTATAGGGATTTTTTAGTCAAAGAATTACTCATCTGCATATTTTATTTATGCTTATTGTTCTACTAGTTCAACACAGCCAAACCCCTGAGAATTCTTAGAACCCAAACCTGTGTCTACAGCCAACTGTAACAGTTCCTTCGGACCTTTAAGCCTTAGTTTAAATGTATAACCTTTAATAATCGTACCTTTAAACTTTACTACATTTAATCGAGCATTACTTAATTTTTCAAGCTTAACCGATTCCTCAAACACTTCTTTTCCATTTAAAGCACAGTATTTTTTTCGCAAGTTTCCATCAATAATGCTCTCAAAGTATTTGTCTTCAGGGCCATAATAAATTGTATATTTGCGACCATCAGCTAAAATAGCAGTACTATACACCGTTATCGGAGATAGTGCTTGTAGGACTATCATTTCGTGTTCAACTTTTTGTTTTCTTACTTCAACATTAGTAACAGCAACATATGCATCTCCCAATCTTAACCTATCTTTCAAAATAAAATTTCCTACAGATTGCGTAAGTTCCTGAATGGGAGTAGTAATAACAAATTCGGGTTTTTGAAAAGTAATTTTCCCTTTTCCCTTATTGATTTTAAATGGGCCTAAGATTCTGGAAAATGAAAACATCTTAAAGGTTCTCTTTTCATACTTAAATCCTTGATTATGTAAAAACCCGGCCAACTCTGGAAATATGTTTTTATATATTGCGCTTTGGATTAAATAATTGTAGTTAAGGGGTAATTCTAAATATTCTTTATCCTCAGGTTGTAAACTTATTTTTATTTGCATAATTATCACCCTTTATAATTTTGTGGTTCTGTTAACTTAAATTATATTTGCAATCGTAGAACCCCAGTGTTTACTATATAGCCCCCCTAATTATTTTGGAGAAAAACCACTTAGGTGATAAAATCGAAAGTAATGGGGAGCTAAATAATGCAGAGCAAGCAATACAGTTAAAAACACCAAATATAAATGCTTATATTTAATCATTCCATGCTATTTTAGAAGATGAATGTTACAGACGTAGTGAATTTGCTGGTTTTACAGACGTTTACAGAGTTGTTAGTTGTTATATGAAATATTATAACACCCGGCACCGGCATAGCGGTATAAACTATTTAGCACCTGAGCGATTTTATATTAATTTTATGAGCAACCGTATTTCTGGCAGACAATTGATTGCATAGGCAAGTCTTAAAAAGTTAGTATTCTTTTGTGAGAACGGTGATAACCCTGGTATAGTCGGCCTCAGGAGTAACACTGCTGAGCATTTGGCGTAACACCATCTCAAGGTAAAAGGCAAGGAAACAGACCATGATGTGGCCACGGATCTGGCTTTCCGTCCAGTGATACATGGGACGAAGCTTCAGTGTGCACTTCATCTCCCGGAAAGCCCGCTCCACCGTCCAAAGCTGCTTGTAGTCCAAGGCCACTTCGCTTGCCGGCAACAAGGATAATGCCTTTGTATTTAAGAAAATACGTATGTAAAAAATGTAACACAGAGATAGACAGGGACTACAATGCAAGCATAAACATACTAAACAAAGGACTTGAAATATTAAGTTTAGCATAAAAAAACTACCGTCGGACGGACGGGAAGTTAAGCCTGTGGAGATAGTAGGTTGCGAGGTCGATGAAGCAGGAATCCATGGGGGTTGCCCCGTGTGAGCGTCAAAAGCCAAGTTCAAGCTACTGGAAATAGTATAAAAATAACAACATCCCATACCACGTGAGAGATTATACCTGGTACTAAACTTCCTGTCTGTTTATAAAGCCAACCCCAAAACAGACCGCAGATCAATGCCGCCAGCATCAAAATAAGGTTACCAGACCAAATGTGAACAAAGGTATATGCGACTGCACCGGCTAAAAGCCCGGTCCATTCACCCCATTTTTCCATAAATCTACCTTGAATGAAACCTCGCCAAAATATTTCCTCTGCTGGCCCAATAACAAAAACAATCATAAGTGTAATTAAATAAGCAGGAGCCTGAGCCTTATTACCATAAACACCAGCTATTTGCTCACCCGCAAAACTAAATAACCAACGGGAAACTATATTCCCCACCCAAAAAACAAGATAAAGGATAACAGCTGTTGCAAGGCCAATAAGGATAGCTCTGCCATTAATCTGATTAAACTTAACTGGTGGGCCTTGCTGCCAAGTAGCAATTGCTATAAATATCAGCCCTGCAGCAGTCATTGACCACCAGAAATTAAACAGTTTTAACCCAAAAATGAAATACCACATAACAAGGGCAGCAAATAAAGCCGCCCATACAACAGTCAAAGAGTCTTTTTTCCTAGTTGACAAGGTTTACCCTCCACTCAGCTATAAAACACCTGCTATAAACAAACCTACAATATAAAGCATACCAAAAGTTAGATGGAGGCGAGCAGTTAATGGCTCTACTGGTTTAAGTAAGTCGTGGTTACCAGCCATAGCACCTTTTACCATTTTAATCAGTTTATAACCTTCAGGAAAAGTAATCAGTGGTAAAAGAGCTAACCAAGGTAACAATCCTGCCATCACTATTAAAATCAAAGAGATATATGTACCTAAAATCAGAAAGATATAAAAATTCCCAGCATTACTATCTAATAGATGTGATAACGTCTTAATTGAAGCATGTTTATCATGTTCAGCATCCCGTAAATCGTTACCGTGTAAAATACCTGATACTAGAAACCCAACCGGTAGAGAAATCAAAACAGGCATTAACTGAAAACTCCCTAATTGGACTACGTAAGCCCCTAATACCATTAACGGACCCATTAATAAAAAGACAAGGGGTATACCTAAAGCATGGTATTTATAAGCTGGCCCAGCAGTGTAGCTATAACCGCCAAAAAGCCCAACCAGTCCCAAAATTAGTAATGGCCAACCTCTTAAAGCGGTAAGATAGAAACCTATAAGTGCTGCCAAGACAAAAGCTACATAGCCAATTCTTATAACTTCCCTTGGTTTCATCCAGCCCAATACAAGGGTCGGGTCATTTAGGGCAGAATCCACCGTATCAACCCCATTTAAGAAATCATAGTGGGTATTAACCATATTCGTGCCAGCATGAAGCAAGATGCCTCCAATAACAGTCAAGATATATAAAGAAAGGTTAAATACACCCTGCTGCCACGCTAAAATGGTCCCTAAAGTTACCGGTATAAAAGAAGCAGTAAATGACCAAGGTCTCAAAGCCCGAAACCATATTTGCCATCTGGGCAGGGCTACTGTTGACATAAACTTTCACCCTTTCGCCTTTTTTAAAATATAAAATTTTTCTTATAAAGCCTTTTCTCCTGCTTTCAGTGCCTAAAAAATAATTATACTTTAAATCTCATCTAAATAAGCTCTGTTTGACCCGAATAAAATAATAAGAACATTTGTTTTGAAATACCTAAAAAAAAAGCAACTATGGAAAGTTGCTTTGAAATAAAATTTTAACCCAGTACTTACTTATGTATATTGTTTTAAAATTTTAACCAATTCTTTTACAGCCCGTTGCAAATCGTCATTAACAATAACGTATTGGTATTTATCTATATAGCTCATTTCCATTGCTACCCGTTCTAATCTCTTGGCTATAACCTCGGGATTGCTTTCCCTTTTAGTCAACCTCTCACGTAGTTCTTCTACTGAAGGATGTTTAATAAAGATTGAAATAGCATTTTTAGGGAAACGATTCATAACTTCCTCACAGCCTAAAACATCCATATCAGTAATTATATCGTAGCCATTATTAAGGGCATAAGTAATTGTCGGTAAATGCGTACCATAATAATCACCAGAATGAATTCTCTTCCACTCTAGAAAAGTTTTTTCCTCGATCATTTTTTCAAATTGGGATCTAGAAACAAAGAAATATGGAAACCCTTGCCTTTCTCCTTTACGTATTTCACGGGTGGTTATAGAGGGTAAATAATAAATACCATCAATCTGTTCTAAAGCATGATTTAACAAGGTATTCTTCCCTACCCCAGAAGACCCGGATAATACGAAAAAAAGCCCTTCTCTGTTTTTTCGATTTTTGCCCTCAAAATTTATGACTAATTCCTTAATGTGTTCAATTTTCTTCTCCATAGTACCTCCGATTAGGCCGTTTTTCATAAACTATTTATTGAAATATAATTCAAGAGTCATAATATGTCAAGATTTTGTTTTAAATTTAAATATAACCAAAAGCACGCTACTGTATTAAACATAACGTAGCGTGCTGCTTTATATACATTTTTTCTAATGTTATGCACTGTATAAGTTTAACTTCTGTAACTGACTGATTTTTGATTTATCGAAAATATATTCATTATTATTAATTAAAACAGAAATACCTTGATCATTTATTTCCTTCACCCGGCCAACATAACTGGCAAAACAATCTTTATAACAATTATCTGTTGACTGAACGATAATATCCCCTATATTCAAATTTTCCAAGTCGATTTCAATTAGTAAATCACCTTTTGTTAAGGTATATGTCTTTTTATTCCTGGCCGTTAATATAATACTACCTGTCGTTGCTAGTACTCTAACAGCTTTTTCTAATGATTGTAAGAGTACCCCATCCTCAATGGAATATGGTGTACCCGTTATTTCATCAGTGGACATAACAGCTTTTAACTCAACCGTTTCATTAAAAGGATATCTACGATACCCATAAATGCGATCCATGCCTTGTTTGGTTACAAGCCAAGTATCTCCGCTTTTACGAACCTCTATATTTTCAATAAATTGTCCCCTTGAAATAGCTTTTCTAATGACAGAGCCATTAGACAGGTTATACATCCGTGCTGCTTCACTTAAAGTCATAACGTCTCTCAATTCCATAGCATTACCCCTTTAAAAGCAATTCTACCCCTTAGAAATAATAATATTCATTTAGTCCTATTCCCACTCGATAATCGAAAATTATCCCGTGTTATGTCGGGTGATTTTTACTGGTTTTTATTATTTGTATTATTCATATTATCACCCTTATTTCTAT
>JASKKH010000041.1 GCA_030154265.1 Clostridia bacterium | reverse complement strand
ACCTCCGTATGTATTTGATTCGACACCAATATCATACTAGGTTTCACGCTGTGGTTCTACTTTTTGGGCTTGTTGCATTTCATTTTACAATTAACAATAGAGTTATAGCTTAACAGTAGTACCATTTAAAGGTTGACAGATGATAAAGGCTAATGGTAAGCTAAATATATCTAGTTATCTGTCCTATAAAAGGAGAATTCCTAAAGAGGAGGTTCCAGAAAACAATGAGTGATCAACCAATGGCCCTACAAGGGTTAAAAGTAATTGACTGCGCAACAATGATGGCAGCCCCTTGGGCCGCAACCTTTTTAGCCGATTATGGCGCTGAAGTTATTAAAGTAGAGCACCCTAAAGTCGGTGATACATCACGTAACTTTGGTGCAGTTAAAGACGGTATAGGTATTTTCTGGAAGACATTAGCGCGTAACAAAAAGAGTGTAACCTTGAGCCTTAAAGAAGAAGAAGGAAAAGAAATTTTCTTGAAATTGATTAAAGATGCAGACGTTTTAATTCAAAACTTCCGTCCAGGAACTATGGATAAATGGGGCTTAGGTTGGGAGGTTTTACATAAAGTAAATCCTCGTTTGATCATGCTTAGCGTATCTGGATTTGGACAAGAAGGTCCTTATTCCAAACGCGGTGGTTTTGGTACAGTTGCTGAAAGTATGAGTGGATTTGCTTCAGTAAATGGGTATCCTGATTCCCCACCAACATTACCTCCTATTGCTCTTGCTGACGGTATTTGCGGTATTTTTGCTGCAGTTTCAATTATGATTGCTGTCTACGAAAGAGATGTAGTTGGTAGTGGTGAAGGACAGCATATTGATATCAGCTTATATGAACCATTAATGCGCTTAATGGAAGCTCAAATTATTGACTATAGTGTTACTGGCAATGTTGCCCAACGTGTTGGTAACCGCCTTGCTTCCGCAGCACCAAGAAATCTATATAAATGTAAAGATGGCCGTTGGGTAGGGTTATCCGCAAGTGCCCAGCCCATTGCTGAGAAAGTATTCAAGGCTATGGGTAGAGAAGATTTGATTACCAATCCTAAATTTAAAGATAACCCCAGCCGTGTTAAAAATGTTGAAGAGCTTGATAAAATCATTGGTGATTGGATTGCCCAATACGATCAGAAAGAAGTCGTTGAAATACTTAATGCTGCTGGTGCAGTAGTAGGGCCAATTTACACTATAGATCAAATACCTGAGGATCCTCACTTTAAATATCGTGAATCTTTAATTGAAATGGAAGACAAGGACTTTGGTAAGGTTCTAATGCCTAATGTAGTAGCCAAGTTCTCTCGTACTCCTGGTAAAGTTAAACACGTAGGTCCCGAAAAAGGGGAGCACAACCTTGAAGTATATAAAAGTCTTGGCTTAAGTGAAGAAAAAATTAATGAATTGAAAGAAAAAGGCATTATATAGTTTGTTTCTCCTTTAATTGGAGATATTTTTTCCCGAAAGCTAGGGTGTTTGCCCTAGCTTTTTTTGTCCCAGGTTTCAGACTGAAAAGGTATTGGAAATAGGTGTTAAAAAATAGAAATAAAATTGTAATAAATAAACATTAAGGACATATAGTTATCGTAAAAGGTTAAATTTTTCCTTATAAGTTTTTTTTAACAGTTTAAATTATAGAAAAGCGTCTTGATAAATTATATTTAGCGAATTTTTCCTGAACAAAGTTTATAGAATTATCTAGAGAACAATATAATTTTTGGATGGAAGGGGGTATTTTCCTAAGTATTTTTGTTTCTTTGTTCTCGCCTGGAAAGGGGGAGATATTGGATGGCAGTCGATTATTTAAACGACTTAATTAGCATAGTAGGCAAAGATAATATCTTAATCCGAAATATCTCTTGATACCTACAGATATGGTGCAGGTTTAATCTATGGTAACCCGGATGTCGTTGTTTTTGTAGAAAATGCAGAGCAGATATCTGCTCTTTTGGAATTTGCTAATTAAAGGAAAATTCCTCGACCCAATTAAGTCAAGAATATTAGTTTGAAAATAGACCCATATAAAAAGTCGGGTTAGGTTTTTTTATAAAGAATTAAAACAGATATATAGTTAAAGTTATAAACGCTTGAGCTGCATTTAGGTTATATATATTTATTAGTTGTTCATTGATAAGATGAATAGTTTTAATACTATAATACTATGTTTTTTACTATAAGCTAGGTGCGACTATATATCATAGTTTGCCTAGCTATTATTTTGAATTACTATTAATTTAATATAACTTAACCATTGTACTGAACAGACAAATGTAGAAAGACTTGTAAGATATAGCTAGAAAATGATAAAAAACGCAATAAAACGTTGAATATTTACATTTGTCATTACTTAGAGATTATAAACAACACATTCTTGACACCTGTCCAACTGGACTGTTAAAATTAAGTTGCGATTATTGTTAGCCCTTATATATAAAAATTTAGTTAATTTTAAAGAATATAAGTTTTGTTTTTAGAATAATTAACAGTTCATTAGAGGGATGGGAGGGGGTAATCAAAAAAAATTTTTTGTTTACTTTGTTCTCACCGTTCTTTAGTCTTATTGGGGCGGTGTTGAGATAGATATAATCCTGAAAACGGAGGAGAAGGGGGAGAGATTTGGATGGCAGTCGATTATTTAAACGACTTAATTAGCATAGTAGGCAAAGAAAATGTTTTAACATCCGAAATATCTCTTGATACCTACAAGTATGATGCAGGTTTAATTTATGGAAACCCGGATGTTGTTGTTTTTGTAGAAAATGAAGAGCAGATAGCTTCCCTGTTGAAATTTGCTAATTCAAGAAAAATTCCTCTTGTCCCAAGGGGTAACGGCATGGGTTTAAGCGGTGGTACGGTCGCCCAACTAGGCGGTATCGTAATGGTTATGACCCGCTTAAATAAAATTTTGGAAGTAGATCCAGAAAACCGGGTAGCTGTTGTCCAACCTGGTGTTACTAATATGGAAGTTCAGAAGGCTGTAGCACCTTATGGTCTTGTATATATGCCTGACCCCGCTAGCCAAAAGGTTTCAACTATGGGTGGTAACCTTGGTGAAAATGCCGGTGGTATGAGAGGTATTAAGTATGGTGTTACCAAGGATCATATAATTGGTGCTGAAGTCATCTTGACAAACGGTGAAACTGTCCAAATCGGTGGCAAACTAGAACCTATTGCACAAGAATTAAATCTTAATCTACTCTTGCAACAGTCAGAAGGAACTCTTTGTGTAGCTACTAAAATTTACTTGAAACTAAGTCCTGCTCCTAAAGCCCAAAGAACCATGCTTTCTATCTATAAGACCCTCGAGGATGCTGGTAAAGCTGTTTCAGCCATTATTGCTAAAGGTATTATTCCTTGTACTTTAGAACTTATGGATAATAAAGTTATTAATGCTGTAGAAGAATGGCTGCATATTGGCTTACCTGTCCATGCAGGTGCTGTACTCTTAATCGAGGTTGACGGATGGGATGTTGGTCTAGACAGGCAGGCACAACAGATTGTTGATATATGTAAAGAGGTAGGAGCTTTAGAAGTAAAACTGGCTCGGAATGAAAAAGAACGTGCTGACCTATGGGTTGCACGACGGATGTCCATTGGTGCTATGGGTCGTATGAGGCCGAACTACGATATGGAAGATGCTACTGTGCCTCGTAATAAGCTACCAGAAATATTTAAATATGTTACTAGTTTAAGTGAAGAAACTAACATCCCCATTGGTATGTTAGCACATGCTGGTGACGGTAACCTTCATCCGTTAGTACTCTTTGATGAACGTGATGAAGACGAAATGCGCCGTGTACAATATATCCGGGACAAACTTTTCCGTAAAGCAATTGAACTTGGTGGTACCTTATCAGGTGAACACGGAGTTGGCCTAGGTAAACTTGAATTTTTAAACTTGGCTATTTCAAAAGAATACCTTAAATATATGCGTGCCGAACGTTTAGCTTTTGACCCGAATGAAATATTGAACCGTGGTAAAACAGTGCCTGATCCGGCAGCCTAAAGGAGGGGTGGCAATATAATGCGTCAAGAAACAATTAATGCCTTACAAAAGATTGTTGGTGAAAATAACTGCAAGACAGATGAGGCTATCCGGCGACAGCATGGCTATAGTGATACAGCTATACCCGATGTTGTCGTCTATCCTCAAAATAGTCAGCAAGTAGCAGATATAGTAAAGGTCGCTTATAATGAGGGTATACCAGTTGTACCTTGGGGTGCAGGTACAAAAGCTCGTATAGGTTTATTACCCCAGACCGGTGGTATAGCCGTAAATATGACCGGAATGAATCAAATTGTAGAATATGACTATGAAAACCAAACAGCATATGTTGAAGCAGGAATTTCTTATAAAGCACTTCAAGAAGTTCTTATAACTCACAATCTATTTTGGCCGGTTGAACCCATTGAGTCAGACGATTGTACAGTAGGTGGCATACTTGTATCTAATGCTGCTGGTCCAACCAAATTGGGCTATGGAGATGTTAAACACCATCTTCTTGGCCTAGAAATGGTTACACCTACTGGAGATATCATTAATCCCGGCGGTAAGACGGTAAAAAACGTTCAAGACTACGATAATACCCGCTTTATGGTTGGTTCCTGGGGTTCATTGGGCATCATAACCAAAGTTATGTTGAAGCTTAAACCAATGCCAGAAAAGGAAACTACAGTTTTCTTAACATTTAATGATATAGAATCAGCATATGCTGCTGTTCGTACCATCAGAAATGAGACAACTCCTTTAGCCTTAGAAATGATGGATAATGTTGCTATGAGCGTGATGGCTAAGAGTGGATTTAACTCTGGTGGTAACGGCGTTGGAGTTATGTTTCTTTATAGTGGATTTATAGAACAAGTTGATGTTATGGTCGACTATGTACAGAAAAAGTTTAATTCAGCTGTTGTCTTGGATGAAAAGGCTACAGCAACAGCCTGGCAAGCTCGTCAGCAAATGTTCCCTGTTTTTGCTGGACAGAGAGGTGCTATTTTAGCAACTGTGGCTGTACCATTCACTGCTTTAGGACGATTTATGAGACAGGCACGTGCTGAATTAGATAAGAATAGGAAAGGTGCGGCTATGGTAGCCCATGCTGGTAACGGGCAAATCCATGTATTGCTTGATCAGTCACCAGAAGCATATGCTGGGGTTCAGGAAATTGTCAATCGCCTGGCTTCTCTAGCAAGTGACGTAGATGGTTTACTTGTTGTTAACAACATTACTGATATGACACTTACACGTCGTTGGGTTGAAGGAAGGGGCAGAGCCATGATTGACCTTATGGCCAGAATCAAATCCGGTGTGGATCCTCACCACATTATGGCTCCCAATAGTAAGGTTCTGTCCTATGTGTTAAACGGCACTAAGGCAGTTTCCTAAGAAGGGAGGAGGAGAATAATTATGAAAACTTTTTTCCAAAGAGAAGAAGATATCGTACGTTGTAATAGATGTGGTTTCTGTGAAGAAGTATGCCCTACATTTAGAGCAACAGGTGAAGAATTTTCTCTAGCTCGTGGACGTAACCGTTTAATGCGTAAGTGTATGGAAAAAGAATTTGATTTGTTCAAGGAACCAGAAATTAATCATCACATTTACTCATGTCTCCTCTGTGGTGCATGTGAAGTGGCTTGCCCCTCATCGGTTATCACCACTACCCTAGTAAGGGCAGCCCGTGCAGAAATAACCAAACAAAAAGGCAATCCTTTCCCTGTAAGAATGGGATTGCATGGTGTATTAGGTAATCAAAGAACCCTTAGCTTAGGAAGTAAAGCTATACGCTTCTATCAACGTAGCGGTGCCCGTTGGCTAGCCCGTCATAGTGGGTTCCTAGGCTTACTAGGTTCTTTGGGTAAAGCTGAAGGAATACTACCTGATATCCCAGCTAAAACCTTGCGTGATAGGTTACCGTCTGTTCTAAAGAAACCTCAAAGAACACGTCATAAAGTTGCGTACTTTGCTGGTTGCTTTATGAATAACTTCTTCCCCGATGTTGCAGAGGCAACATTGCGTAACTTACAGCATAATGATATTGAGGTAGTAGTACCAAAATCTGCCTGCTGTGGTGTCCCTCACGAGGCTTATGGTGAGGTAGAAATGCAGAAGAAGTTAGCTAAACAGAACTTAGACTTCTTTAGCAAACATCAAGTAGAAGCAATTATTACAGACTGTGCTAGCTGTGCTCATGGTCTCCACAGTTACGCAGAACTTCTTGAGGACGATCCTAAGTATGGACCAATAGCTGCTAAGTTCTCAAAAATGGTCAAGGATCCATCCCAGTATCTTGTAGAAGTAGGCTTCAAGAAGGAAATGGGTCCTGTAAATGCCAGGGTCTCTTATCATGATCCTTGTCACGCAGTTCGTGGTATTAAGGTATCTGCTGAACCTCGCGAGATACTAAAGAGCATACCAGGTCTAAAGTTTGTCGAAATGAATGAGGCCAATTGGTGTTGCGGTGGTGCAGGTTCATATAATGTAACCCACTATGATCTGTCTCAAAAAATCTTGGCTCGTAAAATGGGCAACTTCAAGGCAACTGGGGCAGAGCTTTTGGCAACATCATGTCCTGCCTGTCTAATGCAATTAGGCCATGGTCTGGATGTTCACAAAATTGATGCTAAAGCCATTCACGTAATGCAGTTACTTGACATGGCATATCAGAATAAAGGTGCCAGAAGCAAAGTTGGCTAAATTTATAAATAGGTAGTTAATTAAAACCTCCGTAGGAATCTCCTATGGAGGTTTATTATTTATATTCAATATGTATTTAAAGTGTTACAAAAGCTAAATCATATAAAATAGGAGAAAGGAATAGGATTATCTTAGGGGTGATAAGATGGTCCTATTATTTAATTACCGCAGAATAAAACTTATAGTTCCATTTCTAATCTTTTTTCTAGGGTTATTTGTTGGTATAAAACTTAGTTATTTTCAAAATATTGCTATTTCAGTTGGACGTACTCAAAGGTTACTTCCTATATATAGTGTAGACACTAAAGAAAAAAAGGTAGCTCTTTCCTTTGATGCAACCTGGGGAGCCAAACATACCCCAAAACTGCTGGAAATATTAAAAAAACATAAGGTTAAAAGTACATTTTTTCTTACAAATATATGGCTAAAAGAATATCCTGAGGTAGCAAAAAAAATAGTCCAGGAAGGGCATGAGATAGGATTACATTCTGCAACTCATCCACATTTCACATCACTAAGTGAAAAGGAAATGGAACAGGAGCTTAAAGAGAACAGCTTGTTAGTTGAAAAAACAACAGGTTATAAAGCAAAACTGTTTAGGCCACCTTTTGGTGATTATAATGATCAAGTTATAAGAGTTGTAAAGAGTATGGGTTTATGGCCAATACAGTGGGATGTTGATTCTTTAGATTGGCAAGATCAAATGTCTCAAGAAGATATCTATAATAGAGTTACTAAGAATATAAAACCTGGGTCGATAGTTCTCTTCCATAATAATGGTCAATATACAGCGGATGTTTTAAGTCCTTTGCTAGATTGGTTAGAACAGGAAGGTTATGAGGTAGTACCAATTGGAGAGCTAATTATTAAGGGTGATTATTATGTGGATCATGCAGGTGTACAGCACTCAGAGCCTTAACTAAACTTAACGGGTGTTTTCCATAGTAATGAAGTATGGTAAAATAACAATATGGATACCCAAAGGCAGGCGCCTCTATGGGAGGCGCTTTTTGCATATCAACAAAAGAAAATGAATTCATGGCATACTCCGGGCCATAAAGATGGGGTATATACCTGGCCAAGGTGGCGTGATTTTATAGGTGAAGATATTTTTAAAATAGATTTAACCGAAGTACCTGGATTAGACAATCTTGCTAATCCTAGTGGTGTCCTAAAAAAAGCACAAGAACAGGCCGCCAAATTTTTTGGAGCAGCCAGGACATTTTTCTTAGTCAATGGGGCAAGTATAGGTTTGATGGCCACTATTATGGCAGTTTGTAGACCAGGAGAAAAAATCTTTTTACCCCGTTATGCACACCGTTCTATATTTAACGGTATAATTTTGAGTGGGACAGTACCCATTTATTTAGAAACGGAATGGTTACCAGAAATAGGGGTACCCTTAGGGGTACCACCATCGGCATTGGATAAAGTATTAAAAAAGCATCCAGAAGGTAAGCTCCTAATTATAATTAATCCAACCTATGAAGGTATTGTTCCAAAAAGTAAAGAATTAATTGATATAGCTCACGACAATGGCCTGAAAGTTTTAATAGATGCAGCACATGGTTCCCACTTTGGTCTTGGGCCTTCATTACCAACAGCTCCTCTTGAAGAGGGAGCTGATTTTGTAGTTCAAAGTAGTCATAAAACACTAGGAGCTTTGACTCAGGCTGCAATGCTCCATTTAAGGGAAGATAAATTTACAGGGAAGATAGCTTCTGCAATAAATTTACTTCAGACTACAAGCCCTTCATATTTACTAATGGCATCTTTAGATGTGGCTCGTTTACAAACTGAAGTTAGGGGTCCCCATGATTGGGAAAAGACAGTAGATAAGGCTAACATGGTCAGAAAACGCCTGGCTTCAGCAGGAATACCTTGTTTGGAAGGTAGAAATGTTGTAGGAACGGCAGCTTCTGGAATAGATGTTACGAGATTGGTACTACCGACTCAAACGTTTGGTAAAAGCGGTTTTGAAATTGCTTCAATTTTACGGCAAGCCGGGCATGAAGTAGAATTAGCTGGCGAAGCCTATGTGTTGTTTATAATTACTCCTGGAGACAATGAAGATAAAATTGAGTCATTAGTAACAACCCTTATTAATTTACCAAGATCGACCAAAAAGCTGCAAAAGCAAACAGTTAATTTATCAAGCTGTCTTTATAGACAACCCCAGATGGCTCTAACGCCTCGTGAAGCTTGGTTTTCCCCGAAAAGTGAAGTGCCTATTAAAGATGCAGAAGGGTATATCTGTGCAGAAATTATATCTTCCTGTCCGCCTGGACTAGCATGGTTGGTACCAGGAGAGGTAATAGGGCCAAAAGTGGTAGATAAGCTTATGGAATTGCGTGGGTCCGACGGAAAAATTATGGTAGTATCAGAACAAGTGTAATGCTTAATTTAACAAAAGTTAAGTGGATATTTATAAAAAGGTCATAAGTGATTTATTTTAATTTATTGTTATGCTGGTATCCTAAAAACGGGTGATGAGAGTGTCTCGTGGATTTTTTATTACGTTAGAAGGTATAGATGCTTCAGGCAAGACAACTCAGTTAGAAAAAATGAAGGACTTTTTATCTAAGCAAGGCTACGAAGTGGAAACTACAAGAGAACCTGGTGGGACAAAGCTGTCAGAAGCTATCCGACAACTACTTTTGAGGTCTTGTTATGGTGACGTCTATCCACGTGCAGAAATATTACTTTATGCATCTGCTAGAGCCCAGCATGTAGCTGAACGTATTAAACCGGCTTTATCAGCGGGGAAAATTGTTCTATGTGATCGTTTTACAGATTCGAGTATTGCTTATCAAGGGTATGGTCGCCAATTAGGGCCTGAAATAGTAAGACAAATTAATAAATTAGCAACAGAAGACTTAAAACCTGATCTTACAATTCTATTAGATATACCAGTAGAAGTTGGAGTAAAGCGTCGGTTTCAAAATGGGATAAATTCAGATAGGCTTGAACAGGAAAATATAGAATTCCACAAGCGTGTTCGCCAAGGATATTTAAAATTAGCTGCTCAGCAGCCGACAAGGATTAAAGTTATAGATGGAGCAAAACAGCCAGAAGTTGTATGGTTACAAATAAAAGAAATTATCAAATCGAATGTATTGTCTAGAGTTACTCCTTCTTTATAAAAAAGGTTATTTGCTGGAATACTGCTAATTTATATTGGGTGGGGAAAGTAAAAATGAGTGCCTATGAACAGTTACGACAAGCTATTAATAATGACAAATTAGCTCATGCTTACCTGTTTATAGGTGGTAACGAAAATGATAGATTGAAATTGGCTATTTATTTAGCTATGTCTCTAAACTGCCAAAATAATGGTAATGGAAATCCATGTAATAGATGTCAATCGTGTCAACAAATTATTGGTGGTAACCATCCTGACTTACATTTGCTTGTACCACGTGGAGCAAGTATCAAAATTGACCAGATAAGGCAATTAGAAATGCAGTTAGAATTTAAATCTTTTCAGGGTGGAGCAACAGTTGCTGTTTTGCAGGGTGCTGATACTATGACTGATGCGGCAGCGAATAGTTTACTGAAAACATTAGAAGAACCACCTGAGCGGACTTATATAGTATTGTTAGCCGAGCACCCCGACTTGATATTACCTACAATTCGATCTCGATGTCAAGAATTGCGTTTAGATCAGAAGGAAATTGAATGGAGTTCTGAGAAAGCTATATATTGGCAAAGATTAATACAATCAACTTTTGAGGGGATTATACAAGATATATTGCCTGATTTAGAGGAAGAGGAAGACCTATTAGGTACTCTTCATTCGATGGCTTTAGCATGTCGGGATCAATTAGTCTGGCAGTTGACGGGGGAGGAAAAACTATTATTATATCCTAATAAGGAAAACTTATTTTCAGTTGAACTATTACCCTCCCAATTATTGGGCTGTTACCAAGCCATTCAGAAATCATTATCTGCTTTGGAATGTAATGCAAACCGACGTTTGGTACTAGAAGTTTTGGCGTTTGATTTAGCTCGCAAACTTCGTAGAGACATTTAAGTGTAAGAGACATTTATACAAGGAAAGAAAGATTTAAAGTGATATATATGTAAAAATATATGCCCATAATGGTCAAAAGGAGGTGAAGAGAAATGGTTACAGTAGTGGGGATAAGGTTTAAAAAAGCAGGTAAAATATATTATTTTGACCCTGGGGATTTAGAACTAAAAAAAGAAGATAATGTTATAGTAGAAACTGCTCGTGGTTTAGAATATGGTAAAGTAGTAATTCCACCTCGGCAGGTTGATGAAAACGAAATTGTACAGCCATTGCGACCTGTACTGCGATTGGCAACTGAAGCTGATAAAGAACAAGTAGATAGAAATGTCGAGAAAGAAAAACAGGCTTTTTCTATATGCCAACAAAAAATTGCAGAACATGGATTGCCCATGAAGCTTATTGATGTTGAATTTACCTTTGATGTTAATAAAGTAATTTTCTATTTTACTGCAGATGGACGGGTTGATTTTCGTGAATTGGTAAAAGATTTAGCAGCCATTTTCCGTACGCGTATTGAACTACGCCAGATTGGAGTTCGTGATGAAACAAAGATGGTTGGCGGTCTAGGTTGCTGTGGGAGACCGGTTTGTTGTTCTACATTTATGGGTGAGTTTGCCCCTGTTTCAATTCGTATGGCTAAAGAACAAAATCTTTCATTAAATCCAAGTAAAATATCCGGCCTTTGCGGAAGGCTAATGTGTTGTTTACATTATGAAAATGAAGCATATGAAGATGCACGCCGGAGAATGCCAGAATGTGGGGCAATGGTTCGCACGCCTGAAGGTTGTGGTCGGGTTACAAAAGTTAATTTACTAAAAGAGAAATTAACTGTAGAAATTCCCGAGCAGGGAATAAGAGAATTTCCGTTAAAGGCTATCAGGGGAGTATGTTATAATGAGCAATAATTTACAGGTTGAAGCAGGAGGTATGTTGACTGTAGCTCTAGCTGAGGTTGAGGGGCAATTAAATGAAGTAATAAAAGAAGTTCGTCGTTTACGAACCAAAGTAAGATTTCTTGAGGAAGAAAACAAACGCTTACGAACTGTAATAGTTTCAGCGGAGCAAGGTGATGGGGGTCATTCCCAGCTATTACAACTTTATAATGAAGGTTTTCATATATGTCCCCCTCATTTTGCTCGTGTAAGAGGCGGTGAGGGCTGTCTTTTCTGCGAAAGTTTTTTAGAAAAGAAGGGGTTAAAACCAAATGGGTAGGCTTTATCTAGTGGCAACACCCATTGGTAATTTAGAAGATATAACCTTTAGGGCTGTAAGGATTTTAAAGGAAGTTGATTTGATTGCTGCAGAAGATACTCGTAGAACACGGGAACTTCTCAGTTATTATGATATACACACTCCATTAACAAGCTACCATAAACATAATATTTCTACTAAAACCTCATATTTGCTAAATCTTCTTCAAGATGGAAAGGAAATTGCACTGGTATCTGATGCTGGATTACCGGGAATAAATGATCCTGGAGAAGAGTTGGTTAAACTGGCTTCAGATAATGGAATTTTGGTGGTACCAGTACCAGGAGCAAATGCAGCTCTAACTGCTTTAGTTGCTTCGGGCTTGCCTTCTGGAAGGTTTTGTTATGAGGGTTTTCTATCCCGAAGTAAAAAAAACCGCAGGAGACAATTAGAAGCCCTAGCAAATGAAAGTAGAACGATAATTTTTTATGAGGCGCCTCATAGATTAATAGATACACTTACAGATATGGAAAAGGTTTGGGGTTTACGTCAAATTGCTGTATGTCGTGAATTAACAAAAAAGTTTGAAACGATATGGAGAGGTACAATTATTGAAGCCTTAGAGCACTTTAGGGAAAATCCTCCACGGGGAGAGATTACATTAGTGGTACAAGGAGCCGAACCATCACCATTACCAGAATATAATCCGGTTCGGGCTGTTGAAGAAGTAGAGGAATTAGAGTCTAAAGGAATTAATAGAAAAGAAGCCATGAAAACAGTGGCTCGCCAATACGGGAAGTCTCGTAGAGAAATTTATAATGCCTATTTAACATATAAAGAGGAAAGAATTTAAATAACATAAAAAAAAAGAGTGCCATTAGGCACCATAATTGCAAAAAATAATAAAAATTTTTAAACTGCCTTGCATTGGTTACTCATAGCTTCTAGGCATACACGACAAACATTTTTACCATGGAAATTAACTACTTCTTCAGCATTTCCACAGAAAACACAGGCCGGTTCATATTTTTTCAAAATAATTTTTTCACTATCAACATAAATTTCCAAAGCATCTTTTTCTTCAATTCCCAATGTACGACGTAATTCAATGGGGATAACTACCCGGCCTAGTTCGTCTACTTTACGTACAATTCCTGTTGACTTAATAATTTTCTCTCCCTCCCTATTTTCAACATACTTCGACATAACAGCTACATGATACCAACATTTCCAAGAAAAGTCAACATATAATAAGATAAAAAATTACCAATTAAACGCCGGTACATTGTAAAATCAAATGCAACAAAATAAAAATATAGAGCCACAGTGAAAAACCGTGTATGATATAGGTGTTCAAACTAAGCATACAGGAAGGTT
>JASKKH010000040.1 GCA_030154265.1 Clostridia bacterium | reverse complement strand
CGTTCTTCTTTATCTTCTTTCTCATTTTTTATAATAATTCCACCAAATCTTAAATTCATCATAACAAAAGACAATTTAAGTCCAGTTTTTTCTTCAATAAGTATTAAAAGTTCTTCAATAAACTTTGTTACTTTTTGTCCAAAAATAACATAAGGTTCACCTTTTGTTATTGTTTTCTTCTTTGGATATTGATATATCTTAGTTACATTCATTAGAATTCCTCCACCATTTTTACCAGATTATTCCCTGCCTTTACAATTAATAAACATGACCAATATAACCATATGTCATTTATTGTTTTTAAAACTTATTTCCTGTATAATACCTCTGTTGGTAATTTGCAAAATTCAAAGGTGAAGTTTTTAATACCTACTATTTTATGAACCAAATCAAACAATTGTTAAATTAAAACTCCCCACGGAGTTTTTTTGTATATACTATTTAACCTTATTGTTGGAAAAAGAAATAACAAAACCAAAAATTTAAGATATAATTAAATAAAAATGAACTATTAAATTAAAACTTTTAAAAGGAGACTAAAAAATGAGTAAATTTTATGGAATAGGTGCTGGCCCAGGGGATAGTTCTTTGCTAACAATAAAAGCGGTCGAAACATTAAAAAAGTTAGATATAATTTATACACCAAAAGCTAAGAAAAGCAGAAAAAGTTTAGCCCTGACTATAGTTGAAGAATATTTAAAAAAAGACCTAGAAATAAAACAAAGACACTTTCCAATGAATTTTAATATTAAGGAAAAAAACCAAATATGGGACGACATTGCTCAGGAAATTGTTGATGATGTTAAGAAAGGCAAAAATGTTGGATTTATAACTCTTGGAGACCCTATGATTTATAGTACATATGAATATTTACTCACTAGAATAAAAAATAAAGTTAAAGTAGAAACAATACCTGGAATAACTTCTTTCACCAACATAGCCTCAAATCAAAATTTTCCATTAGTGATGGATAAAGAAACCTTGGTTGTTGTACCTTGTACAACCGATGAGGAAAAAATTGATTTTGTTTTACAAAATTATAATTCCATAGTATTAATGAAAGTATATAAGAATTTTAAAACTATAATCGAAAAGATAAAAAAATATGGACTAACTAAATATAGTATACTAGTAAGTAATTCTTCTTTAAATGAAGAAAAAGTCTTTAGAAATATCGAAAACGTTAACTCAGACCAAATATCATACTTTTCTACAATTCTAATTAATAAGAAACAAGAAATCGTATAACCAGACAAAAATTTAAAGGAAAAATCAAATGTAAGGACTTTCTTTATTTCGATAATTCTGATACAATGATACAAAAAGGTTATCATTATTTACCTTAAAAAAATTTAAATTTACCCCTAAATAATATTAATGCTAAGTCGATAAATAATATTAGAATAGTAGATCGATAATGGCAAATCCGATGAAAGTCGGAGACGCAAAGCCACGGGCCTAAGGTCATGCATTAGTATTGGCTATGGTAGCCGGGTTGCCGAAAATACTAGTTTTTTTATAACTAATATTATTTGGATTGGTTATAAAAAGCTCTTTTTGGCAACCCCAAAAAGAGCTTTTTTATTACAATCTTTATCCAGCTTACCGTAAATGGGGTGGTAAATGATTTTTTAGAATAAAACCATAACTGGTTTTAAGGATTTTGGGGTTATCTTCTTTAAACAGGCTAGTCTTCCTTCGCAAGTTTAGTAAAATTTGAAGTAATTTGAATAATTTGATAGGGGGGGTACATAACTATGGATTTAATTAAAAAATTATTTATAGAAGAAGAAGGACAAGGCATGGCCGAATATGCATTAATTATTGGTCTTGTTGCTGTATTACTAATTGGAACTCTAACCGTTTTCAAAGATAAAGTCGCAGATCTTTTTAAAAGTCTTAATCAGGAACTCTCTAATCCTACTTCTTAAATACAAGTTTGTCTAATGGCCTTACTATCCTGGTAAGGCCTTTTTCTAAATATTTTGTTTAAGAACATAACTTTCTTGAAATTAACAGAAAGGATACAAATATGCTCGATTTATTGTTATTGATAACACTGGCTTTCTGTTTATTTACAGATATTAAGTATAAAAAAATATATAACAAAATATTGTTTCCAGCAATTATTATTGGTATTTCTTTAAATGTATTTTATTACGGACTAATTGGTTTTATTAAATCTATTGAAGGCTTTTTATTGGGATTAGGACTGTTAATTTTACCTTTTATTTGCGGCGGTATAGGTGCCGGAGATGTAAAACTTTTAGCTGCTATTGGAGCTATCAAAGGAACTACTTTTGTATTCTATTCTTTTATTTATATGGGTATTGTAGGTGGATTAATATCTATAGGTATTTTAATTTATCAAAAAAGATTGTTAAAGGTTTTATACGAGTTAATAAAGGGACTATTTATCTTTATTACTAGCCATTGTTTAATCATGCCAACTGTAAATAATAACCCAAAAAATAAGTTTCCCTATGGTATTGCTATAGTAATTGGTACTTTGGCTACTTATGGACTTAAGGTGATATGATTGTTGATTAAGTTATTAAAAGACTCTAAAGGACAAGCAATGTTAGAATTAGCCCTAGTTCTTCCTATTTTATTGCTACTTATATTCGGAATTATTGAATTTGGTAAGGTTTTTTCTACTCAATTAATCTTAGTAAACAGTGCTAGGGAAGGTGCAAGAAAAGCAGTAGTAGGTGCTTCTTATACAGAGATTACTCAAACTATAGAACAAAGTGCTTCAGTACTTGATTTTTCCAAAATGACTGTGGCAATTTCGCCAGATAATATTCAAAGAAACAGAGGAGAAGCTGTTACGGTACACCTTGAATATCCAGTAAAGATTTATACGCCAATCATATCTAACTTAATTGGAGATCCATATATAGTAAGCAGCGAAGCAACCATGAGAATAGAATAGGTGAAAAATGATCATTAGAAAATTATTACTAGAACAAAAAGGAAGCGCTCTTATTCTTATCTCATTAGCAATGACAGCCTTATTAGGAATAGTTTCATTGGTTACCGACGTAGGTTTGGTTTATGTTTCTAAGTTTAATTTAGTAAATGCTGTAGATGCTGCAGCTTTAGCCGGAACCCAAGAACTTCCAGACAGGCCACAAAAGGCTAAAGAAGTAGCCAAAAACTACGCCATAGCAAATGGTGTGAATGAAAATCTAGATATTGAATTATTAAACGATTATTCTCTTAAAGTACATGCAAGTAGAGAGATAGATTTACTTTTTGCCAAAGTTATTGGATTTAATAAAGGTTTTGTTAGCCATGAAGCAATTGCACAAGTAGCTCCTATTATTAAAACTTCTGGGGTAGTGCCTTTAGGATTAGAAAAACAGGAATTAAAATTTGGAGAACAATATAACTTGAAAGTTGGGGCAGGAGCAGCAGAAACAGGATGGTTCGGTGCTCTGGCCCTAGGGGGCTCCGGTGCAAGTCGTTATGAAGACAATCTAACTTATGGATATAAAGAAACCTTACAAATCGGAGATATAGTTGAGGTCGAAAATGGGAATATGTCTAACCCTACCAAAAGAGCAATTGATGATCGCATTTTCAGTTGCGATCATTATCCATACTGTACAGTAGATAAATTTGATAGGAATTGCAGAAGATTAGTTAAAATTCCTATTGTTGAAGTATTAAATAAAAAAAGTGTTAGAATTGTTGGTTTTACAATGTTTCTATTAGATGGCGTTATGGGTCAAGGAAAAGATTGTTACGTTAAAGGTAAATTTGTTAAAACAATTATTCCAGGAGAGGTAAGTACCGAAGCTGAAAATTTTGGTTTATTAGGAGTTCGATTAATAGAATGATTTATGTTTTTTGTTTCAAGGAGGGTAGACGTTGCGTAATAAATTAGTTTTTATAGTAGCAATAATCTTCGGACTGACAACATCATTTCTAGTATATAATTACTTAAATAAAGCAAAACAATCTATATATAACACTGAATATGTAAATATAGTTGTAGCAGCTCAAGACATTCCTGCTAAAACAGTGTTAAAAAAAAACATGTTATCACTTAAAAAAATACCAAAAAAATATATGCATATAAAAGAAACTAGCGACTTCGAAGATGTAGTAGATAAAATTCTTCTTGTTCCGGTAACAGCCGGAGAGAGTATCATGACTAACCAGCTATTAAACCCCAAAAGCACTAAAGAAGGTTTGGCTTACATAGTTCCCATTGGTAAAAGGGCCCTCACTATTCCTGTTGATGAAGTAAGTGGGGTAGCAGGACTTATAAAACCGGGGGATAGGGTGGACGTAATAGCAACAGTGGTTATTGACGATGAACCCTTTACCTTAATACTTCTACAAGATGTTGAAGTTTTAGCCGTAGGAAAATTAATGGACATAAATACAGAAGGTTCTAAAAAACCTATTGAAAACAATACTGTTACCTTGGCTGTTACCCATGCCGAAGCAAAACCTTTAATGTTGGCCAGTCAAAGAGGAGCAATTCGTTTAATGTTACGATCCCCATTAGATGATACTCAAGGTTATACTCCAGCAATTAAAATGAATGATTTAATTAAATATAATGATGGAAGTGGATATTATTGGAAACAATTAGAATATTAATAGCCAATGATTCTGAAGATTCCAGAAATCATCTTCGTGATATTTTACAAAAAGAAAAAGACTTCCAAATTGTCGGCGAAGCCGTTAATGGAGAAGATGCCCTTAATAAATGTAAACAACTTTTACCTGATATTATCTTAATGGACGATAACATGCCAGTTATGGATGGACTTATAGCTACAGAAAAAATTAATTTAAACTTCCCCCAAGTTTCAGTAATTATTATAAGTTTACAAAGTGAAACAAAATTTTTAAAGAAAGCCATGAAAGCTGGAGCTAGAGAATATTTAGTAGAACCTATTAATGAACAGGATTTAATAGAAACTATTAAACATGTAAATTACATCAGTAAAATAAGAAACAACAATTCTAAAGTTATTAACAATCTACCTTTAAAAGAACCTCAAATCATCACAGTTTTTGGTTCTAAAGGTGGAGTTGGTAAAACTACTATTTCAGCAAATTTAGCGGCACTTCTAGCAAACAAAGTAAAAGCTAAAGTAGCATTAGTAGACTTAGATCTTCAGTTTGGTGATATACCTGTATTTTTTAATGTTATCCCTCGCAAAAGCATAGTTGAATTAGTACAAGAAAAAAGTAAACTCAATATTCAATTAATTGAAGACTACCTGTTAACTCATATTTCTAAAGTAAAAATATTACCAGCACCTTTAAGGCCAGAATACGCCGAATTAATTAAAGCCGAAAACGTTTCATTAATATTAGAGATATTAAAACAAAATTATGATTATATAATCATTGATACACCACCATTTTTTCACGATACTACCCTAAGTGCTTTGGAAATGTCTAATCAATTATTATTAATAATGACTCTTGATTTACCATCAATCAAAAACATGAAACTAACTTTAGACCTTTTAGAACCTCTAAACCAAAAAAGTAAAAGTAAACTCATTTTAAATAGAGCGACAGAACATTTAGGAATTAGTGTTAATGATGTCGAAAAATCTTTAGACTTTTTAATAGCTGAAAAAATACCCAGCGATGGAAAGCTGGTAGTAACTTCAGTAAACAAAGGTATGCCTTTTGTATTGACCAATCCCAACGCTAAAGTCAGTAAATCAATTGATAAAATAGCGCAATTAGTTGTAAAAGATAATGGCTACCAAAATGATTTAAAAGAAGCTGCGAAAAGAAAATCTCTGTTTTCTAAAATATTTGGTTTAAAGGAGTAAATTTCAATGTCTTTATTAGAGAGATTAGAAAAACAAAAAACTCCTTCAGAAAGCCTACGTGAAAAAGAAAAAAAACACCATAAAAAAGTAAAAGATGAATACAGCGAATTAAAAATAAAGGTACATAAAGAAATAATTGATAATGTAGATAAAGAACTAAAGCAAAACTCTGGATTGTCAGATGAAGAAATATCTAAAAAAGTTGAAGAAATGGTAATTAATATACTTAACCGTGATGCTAGTTTTTTACCATATTCAACCAAACAGAAAATTTCTTCAGAAATTATCAATGAAGTATTAGGGTTTGGACCAATAGAATCACTTATTAAAGATGATGAGGTAAGTGAAATAATGGTAAATGGACCTAACCAGGTTTATGTAGAACGAAAAGGTAAGTTAGTGTTAACAGATGTTAACTTTAGAGATGATACTCATGTCATGCATGTCATTGAAAAAATTGTTGCACCTATTGGAAGGCGAATTGATGAAAGTATGCCTATGGTCGATGCTAGATTACCAGATGGGTCCAGAGTAAATGCGATTATCCCTCCCTTATCATTAAATGGCCCTGTGCTTACTATTAGAAAGTTTGCCCAAGACCCTTTAAAAATCACGGATCTTATTCGCTTTGGAACGTTGACACCAACGATTGCTAAATTTTTAGAAGCTTGCGTTAAATCACGCCTTAATATCATTATCTCCGGAGGAACAGGTAGTGGTAAAACAACGACTTTAAATGTACTCTCTTCTTTTATCCCTAACGATGAACGCATAATTACCATTGAGGATGCAGCAGAACTTCAATTACAACAAGACCATGTTATTACATTAGAAACAAGACCCCCAAATATTGAAGGTAAAGGGGGTATATCTATGAGAGATTTAGTTCGTAATGCCTTACGAATGCGACCTGATCGAATTGTTGTAGGAGAGGTAAGAACTGGTGAAGCTTTGGACATGCTTCAAGCAATGAATACCGGCCACGATGGCTCCTTAACAACAGCTCATGCTAACAGCCCCCGAGACATCCTTTCACGACTAGAAACGATGGTACTAATGGCAGGAATGGAATTACCGGTTAAAGCTATTAGGGAGCAAATAGCTTCAGCTATAGATATTATTGTACAACAAAACCGTTTACGAGATGGCAGCCGTAAAATCACTCATATAACAGAGGTCTTAAATATGGAAGGAGAAACAATCGTTCTCCAAGATATTTTTAGATTTGAACAAGAGGGAGTTGATGCTAAAGGAAACATTTTAGGAAAACATTATGCAACAGGTATAGTCCCTAAATGCATCAACAAATTTAAAACCGAAGGAATAAACCTTCCTCAGCATATATTTACAAGATAATTAGAGGGGGATAGCTTGGTGCATATATTTCTTTCAGTATTAAGTGGTTTATCGGCAATAGTCATGTTCGGAGCAATATATTTAATACTTACAGAAGAAAGACAAATAATTTATAAAAGAATACAAAACTACACCCAATCTCCAGAAAAAAAAATAGAGATTGAAGGTAAGAAACAAAAAAGAAAACTTACTTTAAAAAATATTTTAGGTTTCATCGGTAAAATTTTTGCTACTCGTTCCTTTACCAAAAAAATTGAAGAAGAATTATCAAAAGCGGACATCCCCCTAAGGGGTGAAGAATTTATTGTAATTAATCTTTTAACTTTACTTTTTAGTGGTACCATAGGATATCTAATAAATGGCAAAGGTGCTAGCCTGGTAATGGCAGTCGTAGGAGGTATAGGTCCATTTTTATATATTAAGAGAAAGAAGAAGTTAAGAATTGAGTATATAAATTCTCAATTAGGAGATTGCCTGACAGTGATGACTAATTCTTTAAGAGCAGGATATAGTTTACAACAAACTATGGATTTAGTAAGCAGGGAAATGACAGGTCCTTTAGCCATGGAATTTTATAAAACATTACGTGAAATAAACTTCGGTACACCCATAGAAAAAGCCCTAGAAAATTTGGCAAGAAGAGTAGAAAGTAAAGATATAGACTTAATGATTACAGCGGTATTGATTCAAAGGCAAATTGGAGGTAATCTAGCAGAAATCCTTGATAATATATCCCATACTTTACGTGAACGTATCAGGATTACAGGGGAAATAAAAACTTTAACAGCCCAAGGGAGAATATCCGGACTCATAATAGGTTTAATAGCCCCAGTAATTTTTTCAATACTATTAATCATAAACCCTGACTACATAAATGTGTTACTAGAAAAACAAATTGGACTTTATATTTTATTTGGAGGAATAATCTCAGAATTAGTTGGGGTGGTACTAATAAAGAAAATAGTTAATATTGAAGTTTAAGGTTTCTTGGAGGGTTTCCCAAATGCTTTATGTTATTCTCATATTAAGTTTTATTTCTGGTGTAACTTTTGTATATGGAGTATTTTATCTATTAGCAGCCGACCGATTATATTTAGAAAAACGTCTAGAACAGATTAAGGGAAACACAATGCCGGAAAGTATAATAAACCAAGATTTGCAAAGGTCGTTTATGGACCGAGTTGTAAGACCCTTACTTCGGTCCATTTCATCTATAACTACTAAATTCACCCCTGCTAAGAAAAAAATTAATTTAGAAAAAAAACTTACTTTAGCTGGTAACCCTATGAATTTAAACCCTAACGAATTTATATCTTTGTATTATACTCTAGTTCTGTTTTTTGGCTTAACTGGTTTTATTTTTGCTTTAACTAGTAATCTAAATTTCCTCTCACAAATAATGTCTTTTGGAATAGGAATGTTATTGGGTTATATTATTGTAGAGTTGTACTTAAAAATTAAAACCCAAATTAGACAAGAAAGCATCTCAAAAAGTTTACCAGATGTTTTGGATTTATTAACTGTAAGTGTTGAAGCTGGACTAGGTTTTGATGCTGCATTACAAAGAGTTGTTCAAAAAATTAAAGGACCAATTAGTTTAGAATTTGCTACCACTTTACAAGAAATTAAAATGGGTAAACAAAGAAAAGACGCTTTAAAAGATTTAGGTCATAGAACTGGTGTACAAGAACTAAATACGATTATTAGTGCCATAATTCAAGCAGAACAATTGGGGATCAGTATTGGTAACGTTTTACGTCTGCAATCCAATCAATTACGCAATATAAGAAGACAGCGAACCGAAGAAAAGGCCATGAAAGCACCGATAAAAATGTTAGTTCCTATGGTACTATTTATTTTTCCAACTATTTTTATCGTTACTTTAGCCCCAGCTATTATTCAAGTAATAGAAAACTTATCCCAATAAAATTTTTTATTTTATTTAGAAAGGTATAATTTGTGATATGAAAATATTAAATAAATCAAACGGCATTTTAATTGCTGATAAGATAAAAGTTGCAAATACTTTTGTATCCAGATTAAAGGGTTTGTTGGGATATAAAAATCTCCAAGAAGGAGAAGGTCTAGTTTTATTTCCTTGTTCCGCAATACACTGTTATGGTATGAAATTTAAAATAGATGTCTTATTTCTGGATGAGAACAAAAAAGTAATTGGAATAAAAAAAGGCTTAGGACCAGGTTCTACAGCCTCAATAAAAAAAGCAAAATATGTTGTAGAATTAAAGGAAGGAGCAATAAATAAAAAAAATATTAAAATTGGTGACTTTTTAGCTTTTCGAAACGGAGATAGTTAGCTTTTATATCTGTCTAAAATAATTGCAGTAAAACCATCTAAAATCGAAAAGTTAAATTAAAAAAGCGAGGTTCCTTTAGGAACCTCGCTTTCATTTGGCTGCGGGACTAGGATTCGAACCTAGGCAACATGATCCAGAGTCATGGGTGCTACCGCTACACCATCCCGCATTGGCAAATGTTATAATATCATAAGCTTTTTATTAAGTCAAGCTTTAGTTTAATTTTTTACATAAAGAGTGTTTTCTATTCATCAATTTTTTCATTAGAATTATTTTTTTAGCAGATAAGTTTTCTTGAGAAGATAAATCTTCTTGTTTTGGAGGGTTACCAGGTAAAAAAGTTGGTGGTTGTTGTCCAAACCATTTATTATAAATCCTCACAAATTCTCCGGTATTCTTAAGTGTTTTAAGACCTTTATTAATTTTTTGTAATAACTCTGTTTGGTCTTTAGCTACAGCAATTCCAAAGTGTTTAACTGATTTAACTTCACCAACAATTTTTAAATCATTATTACCCTGATTTATATAATAGGCTGTCATCGGAAAATCATTTATAACAGCATCAACACCACCATTTTTTAGTTCAACAAAGATGTCAGAGATTTCCTCCCATTCCTTAATTCTAGCTCCAGGAATTTTTCTAGCTTCTTTTGAACTAGCAGTGTTTATTTGGACAGCAATTTCTTTGCCCTTTAAGTCTTCAAACCCTTTAATAGTATCATTATCTCTTCTAACCGCAACAACTAATCCTGTTTGAAAATAAGGAAGAGAAAAATATACATCTTTTTTAATGTTATCTTCTATACTAATAGCTGAAATTGCCATGTCAGCGTTATTCGTTTTTAAGGCTCCAAGTATGCTCTCAAAACGCATTTCATGGAATTCTACATTAAAACCAGACACCTTACCAATGGCCTGTATAAGTTCTACATCAAAACCAGTAATTTTACTGTTTTTCATTTGTCTAAATTCAAAGGGTTCATATGTTGCTTCTAAAGCTACCGAATAAGTAGGTTTTGCAGAATTTTGGGAATCAAATTGCAAATCTTTATTTGAGTTTTGGAATTTATTATTACCACAACCTGTAACACCTATAAGCAAAAAAAGAACAAACAAATGGTTAAAATCCTCTTATAAATGTTCACTCAGTTCCTCCCTAATTTATTCTTTACAATTATTCAATTATTCAACATTATTTTTATCAATCCTGCTAAGACCTACTCTCTTACTACACATAAAAATACTATATTAAGTGAAATTAAATACTAATGATACTTAACTTAAAATTGCTCGTTACTCCAAGATTTATGTAATAGCGGGGTTACAATTCACCTCAGCATCCAATGCAGGGTTTATCATAGCTTTATTGGTTGTTTATAGTACCTTTAATAAGTGGTATAATTTATAGGCCCTGTTAAATTTACCCTTAATATATGGCAGGCCTTTTTACTTACTGCTTTACCAGCAGCCTCTTTGACTTATCTAATTCAAAACAAGGTTTAAAAATATACAACCGCTACTCACACTGCAATAATCTTTACAATGGAACCTGTATTCACTGCCCTAGTAGCTTTTTCTGGGGGCAGGACATCCTATCCTGGCGTCAATGGATAGGATGTCTGTTAATATTAACAGGCATGCTCTTATGTGAAATTAAAGAAAATAAAAATCTCATTTTAATGATGCGGTTCAAAATAAGTACTTATGAAAAACTAATTATAAATCCATTTAGAGTTAACATTGGAGGATTTTAATATGCGTTTAGGGGCCCATATTTCCATAGCAAAGGGCTTACCAAAATCAGTAACTATGGCGACAAGTATAGGAGCCAACACCTTTCAATTTTTTACCCGCAATCCACGTGGAAGCGCAGCACGTAGTATCCCTGAAACTGAAATAAATGCTTGGGTTGAAGCAAGAAAAGAAGCTGATATTTATCCTATTGCAGGCCACCTACCTTACACAATTAATTTGGGAGCTTCTAAAGATAAACAACAGGAATTCGCCCGAATGGTTTTACATGATGATACCTTAAGAGTGGCAGCAATAGGCGGTGAATACTTGATAAGTCACCCTGGCCATCATGATGGTAATCACCAATTAAGTTTGGATAGGATAATTAAGGTTATTGAGGAATCTTATTTGAGCATAATAACTCCAGGACCAATGCTATTATTGGAAACTATGGCCGGACAGGGAAAAGAAGTCGGTTCCATTGATGATCTCAGATATATATTAGAAGGCCTTGGTTGGCCAGAAAATGTAGGTGTTTGTCTTGACTCAGCCCATCTATTTGCTGCCGGTTGGGATTTAAGGACTCAGACTGGTTGTGAACAGTTAGTAGAAGAATTAGATCAGAAAATTGGCCTTGAAAAAATTAAAGTTATGCATTTAAATGATTCTTTAACAGCCTTTGACAGCCACCGTGATCGCCATGCTAACATCGGTAAAGGTGAACTAGGTAAAGAAGGTATATCAGCCATAGTTAATAATTCTTTCTTTAGAGAGTTAACCTTAATATTGGAAACACCGGTTGATAACTATAAAAAATATAGTGAAGAAATTAAACAAGTTAAAGAATTAATGTAAAGAGCCATAATTTCATTCAATTTCTTTAAATTTCTTGGTAAGTTATCCGTTATCCCAAGGTATCTTAGATATATCAAAGAGGACAGGTAGATACAGAGCCAGGCGTTCCAGGATTAAGACCGGCATAGCTCCAAAGGCTGGGTGGTAAGTCGTATGATACTGTCGCATAGCCTCCAAGGGTGTTTTCCCGCCATATTAGACCCAAAGAGTGGCCTCTGGCAGTTATAGTGGCAGATCCATTGCTGTGCCATAGCTATAAAGGAATTAACGCCTGTCGAATTCGACAGATTAACCGCATAAAACTCCTCGTCATCAGTGCGGTGAGACCGTTCCACAAAGCTATTTGCCTTTTTATGGCGTGTAGGGATATTTAAAAGAGAAACACCAAGTTGGTCAAAGATATGCGACTGCATAATCTTACGCTTACGAGATGTCGCGATACCGCCGAACACCCGGCCGTTATCGGTTTAGAAAAAGAAATGGTGGTCCACTCCAAAGGCCCTCAGCCAAGCCTGGACCAGGAGCATAAAGGTCAGACCATTATCAAAGGTTAGAGAGTGTCCATAAGCAATAAAATGGAGCCGGGTCTTTATATCGAAGGCCGTAAACCGGTAGAGGGGTAGTTTGTATTTGTAAATGGCAGTGTAAGCCGCTTGGGGAAGTGCAGTTTTATCAGCAATGTGCTTAGTGTCAATTTACCAGAATTCAAGAGGTTAGAAAGTCGAAAGGTTAGCGGCATAGCGACGGTTGCCATTCATTGTTTTCTGTTTGCGACAGCGGATGTCATAGCGTTTAAGGATATTGCGAATAGTGAAAGGGGACAGGGTAATACCCCAGGAACGATTTAAACAAAAAGCCAATCGTTTTGGTCTCAGGTTAGTCTCGCGGGCCATGTTCACAACCAGTTCCTCCACCTGTTTAGGGGTACGGTTAGGCATAGGCCCCTTAAGTCCCCGTTTCAGGACTAAGGCGGATAGATTTCCCTGAGAATCCAAATAACGCTTTCGGAAAGTGTAGACCCATCGGACAGATATCCCCATAATCCCGGCTACCTCCTTAGGAGAATGCTTGTTCAGCAAGCCAATAACCATCTGGATTGCGGCTTGGGGGTTACCAGAACGCTGCAGTTGATTGTATAATGACATTAGGCGGGTTCTCCTCTCTTGGTAATGTATTTTTGCCAAAACCATGATACCAGAGAGATGCCCACCTTTTTCAATACCGTTTTTAACTGAAAAAC
>JASKKH010000039.1 GCA_030154265.1 Clostridia bacterium | reverse complement strand
ATTGAACACGCGAGGAATATATATTAAATGGATAAAAATAAAATAATCATCATATCATCATGGGCGGGCGTATTATCATGGCTTGTCCTTATATTTTATCTATCCTCCCAACCGGCTGTAGAGTCTGATGAACTAAGTAAAAAGGTTACGAAAGTTATTGTAGATATAGTTGATAAAATAATTGATTTAGATGATGGAAAATCGGGGATAGATTTAGTAGAAGAGTTTAATCATATTGTGAGAAAATATGCCCATTTCACTTCTTACTTAGTTCTTGGGTTATTGGTGATGAATGCACTTTTTAGAAGTAAAGTTTTGGGATTTAAAGCTTTTATATTTTCTCTTGCGTTTTCTATTTTTTATGCAGTAAGCGATGAAGTGCATCAGCTATTTGTACCGGGCAGAGGTGCACAGGTTACTGATGTTTTAATTGATAGTTTAGGGGCTTTTGTTGGAATTGGGATGTATGAAGTGCTGGGGATAGTAAGGAGAAGTCCTTATTGATAAATAAAGTGATTAAACAGTTTAAAGATTAGGTTTTTTAAAAAACCAAATTATAAAAGGGGTCTTAGCTGTGCAAAAAGAAATAAGAACCATATATTTAATTATAATAGACATATTTTTAATTAATTTAGCTTTTTATTTGGCTTTTTACTTAAGGTTTGATGGAATTTTACCACCTGAATACTTTCCTAAGTATTTAGATAATATTTTGGCTATAACTGTTATTAAAATTTCTGTATTTTATTACTTTAAACTTTATAAAAGTTTATGGGAATATGCCAGTATAGAAGAACTTGTTCAAATAGTAGTAGCAGCAGTAGTAGCTAACGCTGCAATATTAAGTTATCTATTTATAAAACAGATTCATTTACCAAGAAGCATATATATACTTGTAGCTATGATTGATGTGATGTTAATTGGAGGAGTTCGTTTTAGTTATAGAGCATTAAGAAGGGTAAATAATGGAGATTTTAAAATAAGTAGTAATAAAAAAAGAGTTATGATTATTGGTGCAGGCGATGCTGGAGCAATGGTTATAAAAGAGTTAAAGAATCATAAAGATTTAAACAGTAGACCGGTTGCTGTAATAGATGATGATGAAAAGAAGGAAGGTCAAAGGATAAATGGTGTTCCGGTATTAGGGCAAAGATGGGATATAGTGAGTGTGGCTAGAAAGAAAAAAATTGATGAAATAATAATTGCTATGCCGTCAGCTAATAAAAAAGATATCAGAGAGATTGTTGAAGAATGTAAAAGGACAAAGTGTAAACTTAAAATACTTCCTGGAGTGTTCGAACTTATTGATGGTAAAGTTACTATAAATGATATAAGAGATGTTCAGATAGAAGATTTGTTAGGTAGAGAACAGGTTAAATTAAATATTGAAGAAATAAGTGGCTATTTGAAAAATAAAAAGGTATTAGTTACTGGTGGTGGAGGGTCTATTGGTTCAGAATTGTGTAGACAGATAGCTAAGTTTAAACCAAGTGAACTTATTATTTTAGATATATATGAGAATAATGCTTATGATTTACAAAATGAATTAAAGAGGAAATATAAGGATTTAAACTTAAAGGTAGTTATTGCTTCTATTAGAGAGAGGGGAAGAATAGATGAAGTAATGGACAAGCTTAAACCAGATGTAGTATTTCATGCTGCAGCTCATAAACATGTGCCATTGATGGAGGATAATTCAAAGGAAGCTGTTAAGAACAATGTTTTTGGCACATTAAATGTTGCTCAAGCAGCGGACAAGTATGGAGTTAAGAAATTTGTTTTGATTTCTACTGATAAAGCAGTAAATCCTACAAACGTAATGGGAACAACAAAGAGAATATGTGAAATGATAGTTCAATCTATAGACAAGGTTAGCAAGACTGAGTTTGTAGCAGTAAGATTTGGAAATGTATTAGGTAGTAATGGCAGCGTTATACCTTTATTTAAAAAGCAAATCGCAGAAGGCGGTCCTGTTACTGTAACACATCCGGAAATTATAAGATATTTTATGACTATTCCAGAGGCAGCACAACTAGTTATTCAGGCAGGTGCCATGGCTCAAGGTGGAGAAATATTTGTATTAGATATGGGTGAACCTGTTAAAATTGTTGATTTAGCAAGAGATTTAATAAAATTATCAGGTTTTGAGCCTGATGTAGATATACCTATAGAATTTATAGGCTTAAGACCAGGTGAAAAATTATATGAAGAACTATTATTAGATGAAGAAGGAATAACGTCCACAAGACATGAGAAAATATTTATTGGTAGACCTATATTTAGTGATTATAAATTATTAATTAAAAAATTGGACAACCTTAGAAATGTTATGAATAGATGTAGCGATGATGAATTAAAAGATTATTTATCCGAAATAGTTCCAACATACAAACGTGCAGATTATGAAAAAGGTGATTTAAGGAAAATATCTTTAGCAGAAATAGCAGTCAGTAAATAGTTTTTAAAAATCGGAGTGTAACCATGTCAGTTAAAAAAGCCATAATACCGGCAGCAGGGCTTGGAACAAGATTTTTACCTGCTACAAAGGCACAGCCTAAGGAGATGCTGCCTAATAGTAGACAAACCTATTATACAGTACATAATAGAAGAAGCCATTAGCTTCTGGTATTGAAGATATCCTTATAATCATAGGTAGAAATAAAAGGGCTATAGAGGACCATTTTGATAAATCTGTAGAACTTGAATTGACGCTTGAGAAAAGTGGAGGATTATATTTTAAATGAAAAAGATGTGCAGTAATGCCTTCAAAGCCTACGATATACGAGGCAAAGTACCCGAAGAACTAAATGAAGAGATAGCCTATCGAATCGGACAGGCATATGTAGAACTTTTTAATGCTGAAAAAGTAGCCGTAGGGTATGATGTGCGTCTTTCCAGTCTGTCTTTAGCAGAAGCTTTGATTAAAGGGTTAAGGGAAGCCGGTTGTGATGTAATTGACATTGGACTTTGTGGTACAGAGCAGATATATTTTGCAACCTTTCATTTAAACCTTGATGGTGGGATTATGGTAACTGCCAGCCATAACCCTAAAGATTATAACGGTATGAAACTGGTTCGTTCCGGTGCCAGACCAATTAGTGGTGATAGCGGTTTGAGGGAACTTGAAGGGAGAGTAGTTAATGGAAGTTTTAATTCTTCTGATAGTCCAATAGGTTCTTACAGTAAATTAAACATATTAGATGATTATGTATCACATTTATTATCATACATAGATTGTTCTAGTTTAAGACCATTAAAAGTTGCAGTTAACAGTGGTAACGGATGTGCTGGGCCTGTTATTGATGCTTTGGAACCTCATTTACCTTTTGAATTTATAAAAATTAATCACCAACCTGATGGGACATTTCCTAATGGTATACCTAATCCCATTTTACCGGAGAACAGGGAAGCTACTGCTAAGGTAGTACGTGAAACAGGTGCTGATGTTGGTATTGCCTGGGATGGGGATTTTGACAGGTGTTTCTTTTTCGATGAAAAAGGTAACTTCATTGAAGGTTATTATATAGTAGGTTTTTTAGCCCAAGCGTTTTTAAGAAAGTATCCAGGAGCAAAGATTATCCATGACCCTCGTTTAACCTGGAATACTATTGAACTTGTAAAAGAGGCCGGTGGTATTCCTATTCAAAGTAAAACGGGACATGCATTTATCAAAGAACGTATGCGTAAAGAAGATGCAGTGTACGGCGGTGAGATGTCAGCTCACCATTATTTCAAAGACTTTGCTTACTGTGACAGCGGTATGATTCCTTGGTTGTTGGTATTGGAGATTATGAGTAGAGAGGGTAAATCCTTATCCGGACTGATTAATGAGAGAGTAGCTCGTTATCCAGTCAGTGGTGAGATTAATCGTCGGGTTAAAAATCCGGAAAAGGTTATGGGACAGGTTGAAGAAGAGTTTGGTAAAGATGCTGTTATTGATCGTACAGATGGACTGAGTTTGGAATTTGACACCTGGCGGTTTAATTTAAGAAAGTCAAATACTGAACCTGTACTGCGTTTAAATGTTGAATCGAAAGGCGACTATGAATTAATGCAGAAAAAGACCAGGGAATTACTTGATTTTATAGATAATATGGGATGATTTTAACTGGTTTTTGGGAGAGAAGAAATTAATTTTGGTTAGATTTGATCTATTTTCTAGTATTATTTTCATAAATATTATTTCATCTCCTGATTTTATCCAAAAAAAAGGAGAAAAGCGGTTATAAGCTATATGGGTATTGTTTGATGGGGAATCATATTTCACCTACTTCTTAAGGAAGAAAAAGAAGAATTAGGAACAATTATGAGGCGTATAGGAGCAAGCTATGTATATTGGTATAATTGGAAATACGACCGATCTGGGCACTTGTTTCAGGATAGACCCCCTATGCCGCTAAAAGCGGCACCATCAGAGGAATGAAAACTACTTTGTCGAATACTCCTTTTGCGGCTGGTGAAGAAATAAGGGAAGGAGCAGGTATGTATGTATAACAAAATAAAGATAGAGGAAAAATTAGCAAACTATAAAAAAGCGCTTGATAGGCTGGAGGAAATATTGCAGGTATCACCAGATCACTCTTATATATATGATGCAGCTATCCAAAGATTTGAGTTTACTTATGAATTAGCTTGGAAATTAATGAAGACTATTTTGGAGTACAAAGGTCTATCGGAAGCAAGAACACCTAGGGATACATTTAAAGAAGCTTTCCAAGCAGGTGTTATAAATGATGGCGAAGGCTGGATTCAAATGTTGACAGATAGAAATATTACAAGTCATACCTATAATGAAGAAGATGCTTTAGAGATCTATACAAGAATAAAAGAACAACATTATGGATTGTTAAAAAAGCTTTTTAAAACAATATCAGAGGAGATTAAGGATGATGTTTGGTATAAACAGAAGAATTCTTGAGGAAATTATTTGTATCCTTTCTAAGGATAAGAATATTGTAAGTGCGTATATTTTTGGTTCCAGAGCTAGAGGCGATTTCAAGGATTATTCAGATATAGATATAGCATTGTTTGTAGAAGATGAAAATAGAAGTAGTACTGTTGCTGTAGATATTAATGAAATTAACTGTATTTATAAATTCGATATTGTAATAGTAAAGGAAAGTACAAACAAAGAACTATTGAATAACATTAGGAGAGACGGCGTCAAAATATACCAACGTTGCAACAACTCCATGGTGCCAGGCACTTAACTTATTAATTTATTGAATTTTCAGGCGATTTGGATATGGATAACCAAGGGGACGGTTCTTGTGGTGGACGAAAAGCTTATCAACTAAAAACAGAACTTAAAGGCACAAAAATCTGGCGTAGAGTCATCATCCCTGCCGGAGCGACCTTTTATCGATTATTTTATACCATCCAAAGATCCATCTCAAAGAATCTACACCTACCAGTGGAGAAAGGCCAGCAAGGCATACTTAAAAGAGAATCCCCTGTGCGTACACTGTCAGATAGAGGGCAGGTTAATCCCGGCAACAGAAGTGGACCAAATCATTCCTCATGGTGGTGACATGAAACTCTTCTGGAACAGGAGCAACTGGTAGGCCCTTTGTAAAAAGTGTCACAGTGTGAAGACGGCATCGGAGGATGGTGGTTGGGAATGCTTGCAAATAAAAAAGCCGCCTGATAAAGATGAGACGGCTAAAGGTGATATGAAAATCGATGATTAAAGGTGCTCAAAAAACTTTGTTAAAAAATCTTCTGGTGTTATTGCTGGAATAGGTGAGTTTGTAAAATCTTTAGTGTTGTGTGTGATGATATAATCAATTTTCGCACGTTCAGCACAAACACAGATTAGTTCATCTTCAAAGTCATGGACTCCTGGATGAAAGGCTTTCCTTACATCTTTTGCTGTTACATCAATGATATCTACAAGCTGCAAAAGGATATCAATGACTTTATATAACTTTTGTTTATCTTTTAAATATCGGTTTAGCACATAGTAGATATCAGTAATAGAATTTGCGGTGATAAAACCTTTTATTTGATTTGTTTCTACTAAACGTAAAACTTTGGAGGAAAACTGAACAAAGGGTTCTCTGTTTTGAAATACATCTAAGATGACATTGTTATCAATGATTGTCTTCATTTTTCATTAGTCGCTCCCTTCGTGCATCCTCAATAGTATAACCATCATCAGGTATGATTCCGACAAGCTGGCTTACTAAACTTACCTTCTCGTCTTTAGGGAGTGTGACCTGAGCGACAGGAATCCCATTACGGGTGATGATAATATCTTCTTTGTTTACTATTGCTAGGTATTTGCCTAAGTTTTTCTTAAACTCGGTCGCAGTTATTTGTAGCATAAGGATACCTCCTTTTAAATATATTATGAACAATCTTTACTATATTATACTACAAAATGTTCGATTTGCGAACTAGGAATAATATATCGCACAAAACATAATTAATTAGATTATCTATGTACAATTATAAATATTTGTTTATGACCCCTAGGGGGTTCACATCTTACAAAACCTTTCAAACCCGCAACGCGCCAGGGTTTCGTGTGCTAATTCGCAAAAATCGCAAGGTTGCCACCGTCATTGTAAAGAGATATATTGAACAGGTTGGAACCAATGAAGATTAAATATTATTTCATCTTCTGATCTTATCCAAAAAAAAGGTATTTTCCTTCTCTATCTCGAAATAATATCCCCCGTCAGTTTTTTTATTGCTTGAGGGGGATTTTCTTTTGCAGATATATTCTTTTAGCGGAAAGGACCTTTATGCCATGCTGGTGGGTGGTGCTAACCTGCTGGCCAGGACAAAAGATGAGATAGATAGCTTAAACGTTTTTCCTGTACCTGATGGTGATACCGGTACCAATATGTATTATACCCTCAGGTCGGGTGTTAAAGAGGCTTATCCCAAGAGGAATAGTAGTATTGGGGTAGTGGCTGAGGCCCTTGCTAATGGCTCTTTACTTGGTGCCCGGGGTAATTCCGGTGTTATATTGTCACAAATTATTGCCGGTTTTGCTGAAGCCATGGCAGGTAAAGAGCGGGGAGAGTTAAGTGACGTTGAGGCCGGTTTCCGCCGGGGGATAGAGAAGGCCTGTGAGGCTATTTCGGACCCGGTTGAAGGAACGATTATTACTGTTGGCCGGGAGCTGGCCGGGGCCTATGGTGAGGCCGTGGGTCGTACCCGTGATTTAGTCCGGGCAACTGTTTGGGCATATAACCGGGCCAAAGAGGCTCTCGATAAGACCCCGGAACTATTACCGGTTTTAAAAGAAGCTGGGGTAGTAGATGCCGGCGGTAAGGGGTTAGTCGTTATATTTGAAGGTATTATCAAAGCTATGCGTGATGCTGCTTTGTCTCAGGATATAGAACTCTTTGATGTTGCTGTCCGGCAGCAGAAAGAGTTTGTCAGTAAAAAGGCTCAGAAGTTTGGTAAAGAAATAGAGCACACCTATTGCAGTGAGTTTATAGTAACCGGAAACAATATCCCTTTAGACATCTTACGTCAGGAATTAATCCCCTATGGTGACTGTTTGATGGTGGTAGGGGATAGTCAGACTGCCAAGGTACATATCCATTCCAATCACCCGGGTCTGGTGTTGGAGTGTGGGTTGCGCTATGGTGCTTTAAAAGAAATCCATATCAATAACATGGAAGAACAGATGGAGGCCCGGTTTGAAGAAAAGGTTGTCCCTGAGGTTGAAAAGCCTTTAGGTATCGTGGCTGTGGGTGTTGGTGAAGGTATGATCAACATCATGGCCAGCCTCGGTGTTGATATGGTGGTCAGGGGTGGTCAGACCATGAACCCCAGCGCCCAGGAGTTATTAGATGCTGTTAAAGATACACCGGCTGAGAAGATAATTTTATTACCCAATAATAAAAATGTTATTTTAGCAGCCGAACAGGCTAAATCTTTAGCGGATAAAGAGGTTATAGTACTGCCTGCCCGGAGTATGGTTCAGGGGGTGGCAGCACTTCTTGCTTTTAACTCCGTATTAGAACTGGATGAAAACCTTTCCCGGATGCAGTCTGCTATTGATAATTGTGCTTACGGTGAGGTTACAGTAGCGGTACGTGATAGTAAAGTAAAGGGTATACCAGTCAAAAAAGGTGAATATATGGCCATGGCCCGGGATGAACTGATAGCTGCTGATGTTAGTATGGAAGAGGTCTTAAAAAGGTTAATTGATAATTTATCCGAAGGAGAACCGGAACTTATAACCCTGTACTATGGGGCCGACCTGAGTGAGGATGAGGCCAGGGGTATACAAGAAAAATTAGAAAGTAAATTTAGTGAAGCTGAGTTTGAACTGCACTATGGCGGACAACCTGTTTACCCATTCTTAGTTTCAGTAGAATAAAAGCTTGGGGGGTTTTTAAATGGCTGAAATAAGATTAGTTACCGACAGTACGGCTGATTTACCCCAGGAATTAGTTGAAAGGTATGGAATAACAGTAGTACCTTTAAAGGTTAATTTTGGTGAAGAGACTTACAGAGATGGTATAGATATGCCGGGGGAAGAGTTTTATGAGCGGCTTAGAAATGCATCTGCCCTTCCCACTACCTCGCAACCTTCCCCGGCGGAATTTGTAGAGGCTTATAACCCCCTGGCAGAAGAGGGTGCTGAGATACTTTCTATCCATATTTCTTCAGCACTGAGTGGTACAGTCCAATCAGCTAAGTTAGCTGCTTCCATGCTGAAATACCCTGATATTGAAGTTGTTGATTCTTATGGTGTGTCGGTTTATTTGGGGGCTATGGTATTAGAGGCTGCCAGAGCCATAGAAAAGGGTTACTCAAAAGAGGAAATATTAAAGCTTTGGCAGTCGTTTCATTCACGCCAAAGGCTATATTTTACCGTTGATAGCTTGGAACATCTCCAAAAGGGTGGCCGGATCGGCAAGGCAACGGCTTTTTTGGGTACTTTGTTAAATATAAAGCCTCTTCTTATGATTAAAGACGGAGGGGTCTTCCCTTATGAAAAGGTTAGGGGAAGGAAAAAGGCCTTTAAGAGAATGGTCGAGGCTGCCAGAAAAGAGTTTGGAGACGGTACCCCCTTACACATCTTTGCTGTCCATGGGGATGTACCTGAATATTTAACAGAATTACGCCAATTAATAGTTGAAAACCTGAACTGTACGGAGCTTTTAACTAGCAGGGTAGGGCCGGTTGTAGGTACCCATGCCGGGCCCAGCGTTTGCGGTTTTATTTGCTGGCGGGATCCGGAAAATTTGGAATAAATGCTGATAACTATTTAGAAGAGTTGCGTCACCGCCTTAAATTAAACTGTGTTGAAGCCCTGACCGGCAGGTTTGGCCCCGTTGTTGGTACTTATGCAGGGCCGGGTATTGCAGCCGTTAAGGTTTAAACAGAATATATAAAAGAGCCGCTTGTTTTTAGTACAAGAGGCTCTTTCTGTTTTCCTGGCGTAAAACTATTAGATTACCCTCCCTTTCTAAAATCCTGACCGGGGTTGCACTTCCGTTTGGTTCTACCAGAAGATGGCTTTTATGTTCATAGAGGGTACCGGCGGCTGCCAGTTCCCGGTAGGTTTCAAGCCTTTGATTTAAGGCCTTTTGTCCGGCTAACAGGCGCAGTTCCAGTGTATCAAGACTTAAGAGGCAGGGTAAAATTTGATTACCTTGAAGGACAAGGCGCGAACGGTAGGGGCCTTCTAAAAAAGGTTCGCATCTTATTACCTTAGACCCGACCACATAGCCTGTTCCACCTTCATCACGGCTGCGGGGACGGCGCAACCTTAAAGGGATTAAAACCATATCCGGCCCCAGGACTAAAGGAGCCGGATGGGAATGACCTTCCTGTATCCAGGCTGTATATTGCTGCTGCCAGGAAACTCCTAAGTATGAGGCTAAAGACCTTACAACAGTCTTTACCCGGCGTTTATCTACTATCTTTTCACCATTATCCAGCCAGACCTCGGTATAATTGCCGGTATCATTACCGGTGCCGTAAATGGGAACAAGGCAGTTTAAGTAATACCATAAGCGCTGCGTAATCCATTTTTTCATCCAAATTACCATCTCCTTTTTCTGGAAATTAAAATCAAGGTTCCGGTGTTAGATAATTATACTCAAACACATGTTCCATATCAAGGAGTATTATTTAGTATTTCCTGTGGTTTGGGCCAGGGTGTTAATGGCTACAGTCAGGTCATCCAGCTTTTTCTCTATCCTGACTAGTAGATAGAAAGCAATGACCATGGGAAAGCCGTAATTACCGATTTGTACCCAAAGGTTTTCCATATAAATGTCCTCCTTTTTTTGAATATTTATCTTTATATGAACTGTTAAATATGACTCTTACAAAAAAGATAATTAAAATAAGGGGAAGTGGGATTAAATGATAATCTAATCCCACTTCTGATTTTAATACAGTTTTTTAATTTTGCTGTTTTTTAGGTTTGTTATAGGAAAGTAAAAATACTCTTGATTATGCAGCGATAATATCTGTGACGCTGCGTGATACGATGCGGGCGCCGATTACAGCAGTCAGGTCACCGCCAGATGAGGTAAAGATATTGCGGTTGATGATAAGTTCCATGGCGGCTTGGACCTCGGCTTCGGTTAAGTCATCCCTGGGGTCCTGAATGGATATGGTAGTCCTGCGCCCGGCTGCGTTTTGGAAGATTAATTCTAAGCGTTTGCTAGGCATAATGTCACCTCCTTATGTGATTGTCAGAGAACAACTGAATAAGCTCTTGACTATTCATAGCACGTTTTATCTAAATAATTTTCTTTAAGCGGTTGCTTGGTTACTTAAGTCATTTTCATTGACACGGCTGACGGCATTTAAAGGATGTACCTGTAAGCTGCTAAGGGACTGAGCAACGTCAAAGACATCCTGGTCAGTGGCTGAAGGTTTGACGTGGTTAAAGGAGCGTACCCTGTAAATGGGTTTACCGTCAGTGTCAGTCCCGGTCTGCACCTCCAGACGCAAGCTGCTGGAAAGCGGGGTATTTACAACTGCCATTTCTTTTCACCTCCCTTCGGACAGCTATTAGGATAACATGGATTTCCTCGATATACGAATGTATGTTTGAGCCAGATACGGATGAAAGTCTTACGCCTAAAATCGATTTTGTTATATGTATTTGTAGTCGATGTTAAAGAAGAAAAAGAAATATGCGTAAAGAAAATGTAACTTTAAGTAATAAATTAAAGTAAAATTTAGTAAGAGGATAATTTTCGTGTTTATGGATTTTATATACAGAAGGAAGAAAGGGGTGATAGTCGAATATATTCATTAAGAAAGGGGTTTGGTCATGAAGGTTGTGGTTGTCGGTAGTGGTAAAGTAGGCTACCAGGTTGCCAGGCAGTGTGTCTCCTGGGGTTATGAAGTCGCTCTTATAGAGAACGACTGGGAAAAAGTTGAGAAGATAAAAAAAGAGCTCCGGCTACCTGTAATCTATGGTGATGGTACCAGAGCCCACTTTTTAAAAAAAGCTGGGGCCGAAAATGCCGATATCGTAGTAGCTGTAACCGATGATGACCAGGATAACTTAGTAATCTGCCAGCTGGCTGAACGTCAGTTTAAGGCCAAAAGGACCCTGGCTTTAGTGAATACTCCGGGTAATGAGAAATTGTTTTGTTGGTTAGGTGTTAATCAGGTTATTGGTCCTGCTTCCCTTATATTAGGGCAGATCCGGGAAGAGAAGGATATGGACGAAACTGCTGCTATGTGGATGCAGGATATAAAGGATTTAAAAATGATTCAGTATCAACTTGGCTCTGAAGCACCTGTCCTTGGCAGAATGATCAAGGATATACCCTTTCCTAATGAATGTATACTTGTGACTGTTGTCAGGGGAAATACGGCTATTGTTCCTTGTGGTAAAACGGTTCTTGAAGAAGGGGACTATGTTTTTGCCTTGACTAATCCCAAGGTTCAGGATGAGCTCGAACACATTTTGACGGGGAAAAATTATAATGAGGGTTGACAGTAGTATTTATGAGTGCTATAATCTTTCTTGCAGTGAGTGGGCGGAAATAGCTCAGTGGTAGAGCATCGCCTTGCCAAGGCGAGGGCCGCGGGTTCAAATCCCGTTTTCCGCTCCATTTTCTATGTTTGGCGCGGTGGCGAAGTGGCTAACGCCGCGGTCTGCAAAACCGTTATTCGCCGGTTCGAATCCGGCCCGCGCCTCCAGGTTGGTAACTATACCCCACTCCACCTTACTATAAAAGTAAGGTGGGTATTTTTTTCTGGATACAAGTTCGGAGTGGGACACACCCCGGGAGTTATTTGAATATTTTTTCTGGATACCTTTTCCTTGATGTAGGACAAAAGCCCCCTGTAAGTTGACATGGCAGATTCTACCTGCTAGTATTAAACTGTTAAGAATTTCCTCTTGTAAGTGAACGGTATATTCCGGTAAACTGAATTTGGAAACTTCATACCATTTGCTGGAGGTTATCTTTTATATAAGGGGTGGCTTTATGGGAGGGGTATCTTCCAAGCCAGCAGGCACCAGACAACCAGAATTTTACAAAAAACTTCTGGAAAAGATAGAAATAGTAGATGTTGCCTTCGGTCGCAGTAGGTTGCGGTTCAGGGTGCTTCCTCAGCACCTGACTGACAGGGGTACACTTCGTAAAAGCGTCTGTATCGCCCTGGCAGACCGGGCCATAGGTATTGCTGTCGGTACGACAGGTAAAAAGGTTAAACTCCTTAATCTGCAGGTAGGCTATTTGCGGATGGTTGAGGCAGGTCAGGTTTTAGAATGCCGGGGGCTCATAATTTACAACGGTGAGAGAATTTTAGTTTCCCAGGCATGCTTGGCTGTTCCCAATTATCAAGTAGCTACCGCTGTTGGCATATATTACGTAACAGATTAAATTTTAAAAAAGTGTTGATTAGTTCTTAAATATGTGTTATAATATTTCTTGTCCGTGAGCGAGAGTGGCGGAATCGGCAGACGCCCGAGACTTAAAATCTCGTGGACCTTCAGGTCCGTGCGGGTTCAAGTCCCGCCTCTCGCACCAGTAAAATCAAGGCCTGTGGGCCTTTTTTATTTTTATATTACAATGCCTGAATGAAATTAGCCGACATAAATGGGCTGATTTCAGGCTTTTTTATCTTTTCCTCCAGACGCCGGCTTTACTTCAGCCTGGCGTTTTTTTATGCTTACGTAAAGCAGCGATTACACCATTTGTTACAGGGATTGTTCGGGTACTTGTTTCATTCTTTGTTTTAGCCTTAAAGATGAACTGGAGCAGCTAAAGCAAAGTTTTGAAAGTAAAGCATAAAATAAATCAGCAGGGTAAGACATAGGGAGGGATACTAATTATGACCATAGTAATAGAAGAAAATCTAGATTGGAATGGCAGTTTAGAACTCCGGCATAAAACAGAGTTAATTGTTCTACACCATGCCGCGACTAGTAAATGTACGGTTCAGGACATTCACCAATGGCACTTAAACAGAGGCTGGACGGGGATAGGTTATCATTACTTTGTGCGTAAGGACGGCTCTGTTTACCGGGGCCGCCCTCGGGATACAGTTGGTGCTCATGCCTATAACTATGACTTTAATTCCATTGGTATATGTGCAGAAGGGAACTATGAAGTTGAACAGATGCCAGAGGCTCAGTTAAAGGCTATCATAACCTTGGTAGCCGAACTCGAGAAAATCTATCCTGACGCCAAGGTAGTTGGACACCGGGAACTAAACGCTACTGTGTGTCCTGGTGCTAACTTTCCTATGGAACAGATTAAGGCCGGGAAAATTGGTATTGAGAAAGTAACGGTTAAAGTAAAAGGCAAAGAGATTGAAGGTTATATCATAAACGGGCATACCCATGTACCGGTTCGTGATATAATCGATGCCCTGACTTATGAGGTAAAGTGGGATGGAGAGACAAGAACTGTTATCGTTGAGTAATGGAAAAAAGGATAGGAAGGTGTCCTGGTTTAGCCCCTGGCCGAAAGCCAGGGGCAATTCCGGGAATGAGGAGGAACTGAGGAGAAACATAATAATGATAATCATTATTATAAAATACTTTCTATAAAAAAGAAACCCGGTTAATTTAACCGGAATACGGGAGGTAAGAGGTAGCTTTTTCCATGTGATGGTACATAATATGTAAAGCTGGATAAATGTGTGAAACTTTAAAAGCTCCGGATTAGATTATCCACAAATTTATCCACATTTGTCCACAAGTTGTCCACTTATCCACACCGGTTATACCGGGTTTTTGTTTTGTTATTTAACACATTAACATCCTAGTGGAAATATATGTATAAATGTTATTTACTTTCCTGTGATACACAGGGAAATTTGTATCTGACATCCTCCCACGGCTGAAGCCGTGGGGTTCCTAAACCCCAGGTTTATCCGTGGTTGGTTTTATAATTCGCGGATGCTCAGGAGGTTTAAGCAGC
>JASKKH010000038.1 GCA_030154265.1 Clostridia bacterium | reverse complement strand
TTAGTTATTCTTCCTGTCCTGTGGCCTGGAAAACGTCCATGTCTGGTATGGGCGTTAGCCTCCCAGAGGGTAAAATGCTTACAACGCAAATAGCTCAATGAATAAAACAAACATTGACAGGACCTTATATTTATGCTAAATTTACTTGAGTATCTTTATAAGTATTTTTTATTAAAAATTTACTAGGTGGCACTTCCATATTTTGAAGGAGGTGGCTATATTGCGTGTGGGGATTACATTAGAGTGCACCGACTGTAAAAAGCGTAATTATGTTACTTATAAAAATAAAAAGAATGACCCTGACCGCATAGAGCTAAAAAAGTATTGCAGTAACTGTAGAAAGCATACTGTTCATAAAGAAACGAAATAGGATGGGAGCTTTAAATGGTGTCCAAAACTGCGGCCAAAGCAAACAACAATAATAAAGCAGATTGGAAAGAGAAGATCACCAAATTTGCTAAAGGGTCTTGGGCAGAGTTAAAGAAAGTCCATTGGCCTAATCGGCAGGAACTTATAACTTATACCATAGTAGTATTATCGTCTGTGTTCGTAGTTTCTGCATTGTTATGGATTTTTGATTCTATTTTCAGCTTTCTCTTACGGTTGATTATCCAATAGAAGATTAGAGGTTAAAAATGGACAAGGCATGGTTCGTAATACATACTTATTCCGGTTATGAAAATAAGGTTAAAGCAAATTTAGAGAAGCGCGTAGAATCTATGGATATGGGCGATAAAATATTCCGGGTAATAGTGCCTATGGAAGATGAAGTCCAGGTTAAGGATGGCAAACGTAAAGTTACTAAACGTAAAGTTTACCCGGGATATGTTATGGTTGAGATGATTTTAACAGACGCTTCCTGGTACGTAGTCAGGAATACACCTGGTGTTACCGGCTTTGTTGGTACTGGGAATAAGCCTATACCCCTCCAAGAAGAAGAGGTTCAACATATTTTAAGACAGTTGGGTGTAGAAGAACCTCGTCCACGTATTGATGTCAGTCTTGGAGAAAATGTTAGAGTTACAAGTGGTCCTTTTGAGAACTTTATAGGTACCATAGAAGAAATTCATCCAGATAAAGGTAAGCTTAAAGTTCTTGTATCTATGTTTGGTCGGGAAACACCAATTGAGTTAAACTTTAATCAAATAGAAAAGATTAATTAGTGGGGAGGTGTTTTACATTGGCCAAAAAGGTAGCAGCTGTTATTAAATTGCAGGTACCGGCAGGCAAAGCAACTCCGGCTCCACCAGTAGGCCCAGCGTTAGGTCAACATGGGGTCAATATTATGGCTTTTGTTAAAGAGTTTAATGATCGCACTGCATCCCAAGCAGGTCTTATCATTCCTGTAGAGATTACTGTATACGAAGATAGGTCTTTTACATTTATTACAAAAACGCCTCCGGCAGCTGTATTACTTAAAAAAGCACTTGGTATTGAAACAGCCTCAGGGGAACCAAACCGTAATAAGGTAGGAAAGGTTTCTAAAGATAAAATTAAAGAGATTGCTGAACTGAAAATGAAAGACCTCAATGCTGCTAGTCTTGAAGCAGCTATGCGTATGATTGAGGGCACAGCAAGGAGTATGGGCATAGAAGTCGAAGCTTAAAAATTTGGTGGGAGGAGTAATCCGTTAATACCACAAGGAGGAATATAAATGCCTAAACATGGAAAAAGGTATGTTGAAGCTAGTAAACTTATCGACGACCAAAAATTATATGATCCAGACGAAGCTTTAGATCTTATTAAAAAGACTGCAACTGCTAAATTCGATGAAACTGTTGAGGTTTCTGCTAAGTTGGGTGTTGACCCCCGTCATGCTGATCAGCAAGTCCGTGGGACAGTAGTTCTACCAAATGGAACTGGTAAAACCAGACGGGTGTTGGTTTTTGCTAAAGGCGAAAAAGCGGCAGAAGCAGAAGAAAATGGTGCAGACTTTGTCGGTGCCGAAGATATGGCTGAAAAAATTCAAAATGGATGGTTGGATTTTGATGTAGCTATTGCAACACCTGACATGATGGCAGTGGTTGGTAGATTAGGGCGTATTTTGGGTCCAAGAGGATTAATGCCCAATCCGAAAACTGGTACGGTAACTATGGACTTGGCTCGGGCTATTAAAGAAGTTAAATCTGGTAAAATTGAGTTTAGAGTTGATAAAACTTCAATTGTTCATGCACCAATTGGTAAAGCTAGTTTTCCGATTGAAAAACTAAAGGAAAATTTCCAGGCATTAATGGATGCAATAGTTAAAGCTAAACCGGCAGCCTCAAAAGGCCAATACTTAAGAAGTATAAGTCTATCCACTACCATGGGGCCGGGTATTAAAATTAATCCTTTAAAAGTGGCGAAATAATATTCCTATTTGGAATTTAAGATAAGAAATTTGAGATATGCTAAAATTTTATATCGGAAAGTAACCGTAGATAGCAGGTGCGCTAAGCTTAAAATATGCCTGCCGAGGTGAAGTTATTAACCGTATCAGGTTGATTTATTGTGCCCTCGTATCTATCTACGAGGGTTTGTTATTTTAATTTAGTTTAGATGGGAGGTGTAAGGGTGAACAAACAACGCGAAGCTAAAGCTCAAATTGTTGCTGAATTAAAAAATAAGCTGGATAAATCCATAGTTTCAATCCTTACCGATTATCGGGGTTTAGATGTAGCTGAAATGACAAAGCTCCGCCGAAAATTGAGAGAAGCTGGAGTTGAATTTAAGGTTGTCAAAAATACCTTGACAAAACGGGCGGCTCATGAACTAGGATTTGAAGAGCTCGATTCTTATCTTGAAGGGCCTACGGCTATAGCCTTTAGTGAAACTGATCCAGTAGCACCTGCTAAAATATTAAACGAAGTTACACGTGATAATAAAACATTTAAAATAAAGGCAGGTATTTTAGAAGGCAACTTTATTGATACGGATAAAATTAAGGCCTTAGCGGATTTGCCATCAAGAGAAGAATTGTTGGCCAAATTGGCTGGTGGTTTCCAGGCTCCTATCAGTGGGCTTGTTAATGTCTTGGCTGGTAATTTGCGTAATCTTGTTTACGTTCTTGAAGCAATTCGCAAGAAGAAGGAAGAAGCTGCTTAAGAAATAATTTCTTCTATAAATCTTAAATTATTTATCATATTTTTATTAATATTGAGGAGTGACGTAAAATCATGAGTAAAGTTCAAGAAATCATTGATGCCGTTAAAGAATTAAGCGTATTAGAGTTATCTGAATTAGTTAAGGCTTTTGAAGAAGAATTTGGTGTTAGTGCTGCTGCTCCAGTAGCAATGGCTGCTGTACCAGGAGCTGCTGCTCCAGCTGAGGGTGCTGCAGAAGAAAAAACCGAATTTGACGTAATCTTAAAAGATGCTGGTGCTAAGAAGATTAACGTTATTAAAGTTGTCCGTGAAATTACCGGTTTAGGTCTTAAAGATGCTAAGGCACTTGTTGATGGTGCACCTAAACCAGTTAAAGAGAAGATTGGTAAAGAGGAAGCCGATAGCATTAAAGCTAAACTTGAGGAAGCCGGTGCAAGTGTCGAAGTAAAATAGTTTACTATAATTTACTTACTTAGTAGCCGGGGGACGAAGTTCTCCGGCTAAACTATTTTAGGAAAACTTTCTATTATAAATGGCCCCTGGCTTGTACTCGATGCCCACCTTTTTCAATACCGTTTTTAATCGAAAAAACTTCTGTGAACGAAACTCTGGTTCCTCTACAAAGACGATTAAAAAGTTTCTTGACATCAATTGGTTTTTATGCTACCATACTAAAATGCCATTAATTGCGTTCTAAATGATTAATTATTTCCTAACAAGGCAATAATAGGTAAGTAAACTTTAAACATAAAGCGAGGTTTGTATAAACTACCTTGCTTTTGAATTTCTTGCAGGGGGGACTCAAAGTTGGTTTATCCGGTCAAGGTCGGGACCAGGGAAAGATGGACATATGCAAAAATTAAGGAAACCCTGGAACTACCCAATCTTATCGAAATCCAGCGTAATTCCTACCAATGGTTTATTGATGAAGGCTTAAGGGAAATGTTTCGTGATATTTCACCAATCCAAGATTTTACGGGGAACTTGGTTTTGGAGTTTGTTGACTATTCATTGGGAGAACCTAAGCATACTGAGGAGGAATGCAAGGAGAAAGATATGACCTTTGCTGCTCCCCTGCGGGTCAAAGTGCGGCTAATAAATAAAGAAACAGGCGAAGTTAAAGAACAAGAAGTCTTTATGGGCGATTTTCCTCTGATGACAGAAAAAGGTACATTCATTATTAATGGTGCAGAGAGGGTTGTTGTTAGCCAGCTTGTACGCTCCCCAGGGGCATATTATACCGAAGCCAGAGATACAAATGGGGCTAAGGTTTATGGAGCGACTTTGATTCCAAACCGTGGAGCATGGTTGGAATTTGAAACAGATCATACACAAAGCATTTATGTTCGTATTGACCGTACCCGCAAAATACCAGCTACTGTTTTGTTCCGGGCTTTAGGTTACGGTACCAATGCTCAAATACTTGAGTTATTTGATTACGAAGCACCCGTTCAAAATACTTTGGAAAAAGATAATACCGAATCCGAAGAAGACGCTTTGGTAGAAATCTATAAAAGGTTACGTCCTGGTGAACCTCCAACTGTGGAGAGTGCCAGAAATTTATTAGAATCACTTTTCTTTGACCCTAAACGATACGATTTAGGTAATGTGGGTCGTTATAAGCTTAACAGAAAATTGGGGCATAATGATGGAATTGAAGAAGTAGATGGGAGAAAAGAGTATATTCGTTGCTTGACTAAAGAAGATATAGTCTATACAGTTCGTTATCTTCTAAAACTTATGCGTGGAGAAGTTAAACCCGATGATATAGATCATTTAGGCAACCGGCGGTTACGCTCAGTAGGGGAACTTCTACAAAATCAATTCCGTATCGGTCTTTCACGAATGGAAAGAGTAGTACGGGAACGTATGACTATTCAAGACGTGGATGCAATTACCCCTCAGGTTTTGATTAACATAAGGCCTGTTGTCGCTTCAATTAAAGAGTTTTTCGGTTCAAGTCAGCTATCTCAGTTTATGGATCAAACTAATCCTTTAGCTGAACTTACCCATAAACGCCGTTTATCTGCTTTGGGTCCAGGAGGTCTATCCCGTGAACGAGCCGGGTTTGAAGTCCGAGATGTGCACACTTCTCACTATGGCCGCATGTGCCCGATTGAAACCCCTGAAGGTCCCAATATTGGTTTGATCGGATCATTAAGTACATATGCACGTATAAATTCATTTGGATTTATTGAAACCCCTTATCGGAAAGTGGATAAGGAGAAAGGTATTGTAACTAACGAAATTAGATATATGACTGCAGACGAAGAGGATAAGTATGTTATAGCTCAGGCAAATGCTCCTTTAGATGAAGAAGGGCGCTTCCTAGAAAAGAAGGTAAATGCACGGCATGCAGGGGAAATTGTAGTTGCACCAGTAGAACGTGTTGACTATATGGACGTTTCCCCAAAACAAATGGTCAGTGTGGGTACAGCCATGATACCCTTCTTAGAGCATGACGACGCTAATCGTGCTCTAATGGGAGCCAATATGCAACGTCAGGCAGTACCACTTTTAAGGACTGACGCCCCGGTTGTCGGAACTGGGATGGAATGGAGAGCAGCTCGTGACTCGGGTACTGTAGTATTGGCAAAAAATAGTGGCATAGTAGAGAGGGTTACGGCTAATGAAATTCTAATCCTTAATGACTCGGGGACAATTGATAGTTACCGTCTACAAAAATTTATACGTTCTAATCAAGGCACTTGTATAAATCAAAAACCTATTGTGCGGAAAGGACAGCGTGTAGAGGAAGGGCAGGTAATAGCTGATGGTCCTTCTACTGATCATGGGGAATTAGCTCTTGGTCGAAATATTTTAGTGGCATTTATGACTTGGGAAGGCTACAATTACGAAGATGCCATTCTCATTAGTGAGAAGTTAGTTAAGGAAGACATTTTTACTTCCATTCATATTGAGGAATATGAATGTGATGCTCGTGATACTAAATTAGGACCTGAAGAAATTACTCGAGATATACCAAACGTTAGTGAAGATGTCTTAAAAGACCTCGACGAGCGCGGCATTATACGAATTGGTGCTGAGGTTCGGCCAGGAGATATTTTGGTAGGTAAAGTTACTCCAAAAGGTGAAACAGAACTAACTGCAGAAGAACGCCTTCTCCGGGCTATATTTGGTGAAAAAGCCCGTGAAGTAAGAGATACCTCTTTGCGTGTACCTCATGGTGAGTCAGGTATTGTTGTGGATGTAAAAGTTTTTTCACGGGAAAATGGTGACGAATTGGCTCCAGGAGTCAATGAATTAGTCCGGGTTTATATAGCTCAGAAACGGAAAATTTCCGTAGGAGATAAGATGGCTGGTCGCCATGGGAATAAAGGTGTTATATCACGTATTTTGCCTGAAGAAGATATGCCGTTTCTACCTGATGGTACACCAGTTGAGATTGTATTAAATCCTCTAGGGGTTCCATCTCGAATGAACTTGGGTCAGATTTTAGAGACTCACTTAGGTAGAGTGGCCAAGGCTCTTGGGATATATGTTGCTACTCCTGTTTTTGATGGAGCGTCAGAAGAAGAGATTAAGGAGGGCTTCAGGAAAGCAGGTCTACCCGAAGATGGTAAAACCATACTTTATGACGGTAGAACGGGAGAGCCTTTTGATCGACCGATTACTGTGGGATATATGTATATGCTGAAACTAGCCCATTTGGTAGACGATAAAATTCATGCTCGCTCCACTGGGCCATACTCGTTGGTAACTCAACAACCACTAGGGGGAAAAGCCCAGTTTGGTGGTCAGCGATTTGGAGAAATGGAAGTATGGGCTCTCGAAGCTTATGGAGCTGCGTATACACTACAGGAGATTTTAACTGTTAAATCAGACGATGTAGTGGGTCGCGTTAAAACTTATGAAGCTATTGTTAAAGGTGAAAACATTCCGGAACCCGGGGTACCTGAATCCTTTAAGGTCTTGATTAAGGAACTCCAGAGTTTGGGGTTAGATGTTAAAGTCCTTTCCGAAGAGAATAAGGAAATAGAGATAAAAGAAGAAGATGATGATGTCGCAGATTCTGCGCAGGAGTTAGGCCTGGATGTACACGGTCAGCCCCAAGCTGCTTCAGGCAAGGCTAAGGGTGAGAAAGAAGACAGCGACGAAGATGACGAAGATGATACTAACACCGAGTCTGGAGTTGTCGATGTTAGTGAACTCGAATTAGATAATGATAATGATATCGAAACTGATTTAGATAAAATAAAACAACCCATCGGGTTTAGTCCAGACTATGACGATGATGAAGATAATAATGAAGGGGAAGAATCCTAGTCTTAAGGGGGGCTGGTCCAATGCTGGATGTTAATAATTTTGAGCGTATGCGTATTGGCCTGGCTTCACCGGAACAAATCCGGGCCTGGTCCAGCGGTGAAGTTAAAAAACCTGAAACTATAAACTATCGTACTCTGAAACCGGAGCGAGATGGCCTTTTTTGTGAACGCATATTTGGTCCGACCAAAGACTGGGAGTGCCATTGTGGCAAATATAAGCGCGTTCGTTATAAGGGAATTGTCTGTGACCGATGTGGGGTTGAGGTAACCCGTGCCAAAGTTCGGCGTGAACGTATGGGGCATATTGAATTAGCAGCACCGGTATCCCATATTTGGTACTTCAAAGGGATACCTAGCCGCATGGGTCTCATCTTAGATATGTCTCCCAGGTCTTTGGAAAAGGTACTATATTTTGTTGCCTATGTTGTAATCGATCCTGGCGAGACCCCTCTCTTAAAAAAGCAACTTTTAACTGAAGCGGAATATAGGGAATATCGAGAGAAATATGGTAACAGCTTCAAAGCTGCTATGGGAGCTGAAGCAATAAAAGAGCTTCTACAAGAGATAGACTTAGAACAATTATCTCAGGAATTAAGACAGGAATTAAAGGAAAGTAGTGGCCAAAGGAAAATTAGAGCCATTAGGCGTTTGGAAGTTGTAGAAGCCTTTAGAAATTCTAATAATAGACCTGAATGGATGATTATGGATGTAATTCCGGTAATTCCACCGGAATTACGGCCAATGGTTCAATTAGACGGTGGACGCTTTGCTACTTCAGACCTTAATGACCTCTACAGAAGGGTAATTAACCGAAACAACCGACTAAAAAGGCTGTTGGACTTAGGTGCTCCTGATATTATTGTTAGAAATGAAAAACGTATGCTTCAGGAAGCAGTTGATGCATTAATCGATAATGGACGCAGGGGTCGTCCGGTAACAGGTCCTGGTAATAGGCCTCTAAAGTCACTTAGTGATATGCTCAAAGGTAAACAAGGTAGATTTAGGCAAAACCTATTAGGTAAACGCGTTGACTATTCAGGGCGTTCTGTTATTGTGGTAGGCCCGGAATTAAAAATCCATCAATGTGGATTACCTAAGGAGATGGCTTTAGAGCTCTTTAAACCTTTTGTTATGAAGAGGTTGGTTGATGAAGGTTTAGCCCATAACATTAAAAGTGCTAAACGAATGGTTGAGAGGGTTAAAAATGAAGTTTGGGATGTTTTAGAAGAGGTAATTGCTGAACACCCGGTTCTATTAAACCGTGCACCAACTCTACACCGTCTGGGTATCCAAGCCTTTGAACCAATCTTAGTAGAGGGTCGGGCTATACAAATCCATCCATTGGTTTGTACTGCATATAATGCCGACTTTGATGGAGACCAAATGGCAGTTCATGTTCCTTTATCTGCTGAAGCCCAAGCCGAAGCTCGTCTATTAATGAAAGCGGCTCATCATATTTTAAACCCCAAAGATGGGCGTCCTGTAGTTTCACCAACACAGGATATGGTACTTGGGTCTTATTATCTAACAGTTATAAGTGAAGGAGCAAAGGGCGAGGGCAAAGTCTTTAAAGATTATAACGAGGCATATTTGGCCTATCTTAATAAGGTCATCGATCTTCATGCTAAGATAAAGGTGCGCTTAGAAGAAGGCGGTGAATTAGTTGAAACCACTGTTGGTCGTCTAATATTTAATCATGAAATACCAATACCAAAAGAGTTAGGCTATTATAACTGTGAGGTAGATAAAAAGAAACTTACAGAAATTATCGCAAGATGTTATCGATTATTAGGGACTCATGCCACAGCAACCTTACTAGATGGAATTAAAAAAGTAGGCTTCCATTATTCTACTCAAGCCGGATTTACTATTGGTATTAATGATATCGTGGTACCTAAAGAGAAAAAGGATATTATTCGGGAAGCAGAGATTACTGTTGAAAAAATTGACCATCAGTATCGTCGCGGTTTAATTAGTGAGGAAGAACGCTATCAGAAGATAATTGGTTTATGGAGTAGTGCAACAGATACCTTGACTAAAAAACTTATGGCCGGTATGAGTAAATTTAATCCTGTCTTTATGATGGCTAACTCTGGTGCTCGTGGTAACGTACAACAGATCCGCCAATTGGCAGGTATGCGCGGGTTAATGGCTGACCCGTCTGGTAGAATTATTGACTTGCCCATTAAATCTAATTTCCGCGAAGGGTTAACGGTTTTAGAATACTTTATTTCTACTCACGGAGCTCGTAAAGGTCTTGCTGATACGGCTTTAAGAACAGCAGACTCCGGCTACCTTACTCGACGGTTGGTTGATGTAGCTCAGGATGTTATTGTTCGAGAGGATGACTGTGGTACCACATCGGGTATTGAAGTAGAGGAAATTAAAGACGGCACCCAAATAATTGAAGAGTTGGGAGAACGCTTAATTGGGCGATATGCCATGGAGGATGTATACCATCCTGAAACTGGAGGACTAATTGTTGGTGCCAATAATCTGATTGACGAAGACACTGCTAAAGAAATTGTTAATGCAGGTATTAAGAAAGTCAAAATCCGTTCGGTTCTTTCCTGTAGAACTCGTTATGGTGTTTGCCGCAAATGTTATGGTCAAGATTTATCTACTGGCGCAGAGGTTGAAATTGGCGAAGCGGTTGGCACCATTGCTGCTCAGTCCATTGGGGAACCTGGAACACAGCTTACGATGCGTACTTTCCATACAGGTGGCGTGGCAGGAGACGATATTACTCAAGGTTTGCCTAGGGTAGAAGAGCTTTTTGAAGCTCGCAAACCTAAAGGGCAAGCAGCTATTGCTGAGATAGACGGTGTTATTTCAGGCATCAGTGAGGTTAAGGGACGACGTGAAATAGAGATTACCGATGCTAATGGTGAGAAATTCTCTTATCAGGTGCCTTTCGGTTCTCGATTAAAAGTTTCAGTAGGGGATCGTGTTGAAGCTGGTGATGAGTTAACAGAGGGTTCTGTTAACCCCCATGATTTATTAAAGGTAAAAGGTGTCAGGGGAGTTCAAATATATTTATTGCGCGAAGTGCAGCGTGTTTATAGATTGCAAGGCGTAGACATTAACGATAAGCACATTGAAGTGATGATTCGTCAGATGCTACGTAAAGTTAAAGTAGAAGAACAAGGTGATACTAACCTTTTACCAGGTTCTTTAGTTGATGTATTTGAATTTGAAGAGGCAAATAAAGAAGTAAAGGAAAACGGTGGTAAACCTGCAACGGCGAGACCGGTACTTCTAGGTATTACTAAAGCTTCTTTGGCAACAGATTCATTCCTATCAGCTGCTTCATTCCAAGAGACAACCAGGGTATTAACAGAGGCAGCTATAAAAGGGCGAGTCGATCCCTTGCTTGGGCTTAAGGAAAATGTCATTATAGGAAAATTAATTCCCGCAGGTACAGGTATTAGCAGATACCATCAAATGAAGTTGGTAATGCCCAAAAAGGATGACAAAGAAACACCGGCGACGGAATCTGTTGACACGGCTGGTGGGAAATGATAATATCTATTAGTGTGTTGTTTTGCAAGGAGGAAGTCCTATGCCCTATGAACGTTTGCGTTTAGCAAAAAAGCGAGCCGTAGGGACAAAACAAGTAACAAAGGCAGTGAATAAAGGGATAGCGAGAGTTATTTATATAGCTCGAGATGCTGAATCTCATGTTACTGAACCCCTGTATCGGCTTTGTCGCGAACGAGGGATAGAACTGTGTGAAGTAGAGACCATGAAAGAGCTGGGGCGAGCATGTGGTATTGAAGTTGGCTCTGCCTCAGCCGCTATTTTAGAAGAATAAACTGGGGAAGGAGGTGGAAAGGATGCCAACAATTCAGCAATTGGTGCGCCAAGCAAGGAAAAAGGTTGTTCAGAAATCAACAGCTCCGGCTCTAAAGGAGTCTCCCCAGAAACGCGGTGTATGTACTCGTGTTTATACAACAACACCCAAGAAGCCTAATTCAGCATTGAGAAAAGTGGCTAGGGTGCGTTTAACAAATGGCATTGAAGTAACCGCCTATATCCCCGGTATTGGTCATAATTTACAAGAGCACTCTGTGGTATTGATAAGAGGTGGTAGGGTTAAAGACCTGCCAGGTGTCAGGTATCATATTGTCAGAGGAACTCTGGATGCTGCCGGGGTTCAAGATAGAAGACGAGGTCGTTCCAAATATGGAGCTAAAAGACCTAAAAAGTAAGATGCAAAGGGGGGAAGAAGTTGCCACGTAGAGGCAGTGTTCCCCGGCGGGCTGTATTGCCAGACCCGGTGTATGGGAATACAAAAATAACCAAACTTATTAATCAAATAATGTTAGATGGTAAAAAATCAAAAGCTCAATCAATATTATATGGTGCTTTTGACATTATAAGAAATAAAACAGGGAAAGATCCTCTGGAAGTTTTTGAACAAGCATTAAAAAATGTAATGCCGGTATTGGAGGTTAAGGCTCGTCGAGTCGGAGGTGCCAACTATCAAGTACCTGTTGAAGTAAGGCCGGAAAGACGGCAAACTTTAGGTATTCGATGGATAGTAAATTATGCCCGGGCACGTAAGGGAAAAAGCATGCAAGAAAAATTAGCTGCAGAAATTATGGACGCAGCTAATAATACCGGTGGCGCTGTAAAAAAACGTGAAGATACTCATAAGATGGCGGAAGCAAATAAAGCCTTTGCCCATTACCGGTGGTAGGCATGGGGGGTCAGGGCCCGGGGCCCGGGGGATTCTTCACATAGTGACCTCTGGTTCCTAAAACCTGATTACAAAGAAGGGATGAAATATATGGGAAGAGAATACCCACTAGAGAAAACTAGAAACATCGGCATTATGGCTCATATTGATGCCGGCAAAACCACTACCACCGAGAGAATACTTTTTTATACTGGCCGACTACACCGTATGGGTGAAGTCCATGAAGGTAATGCTGTCATGGACTGGATGGCTCAAGAGCAAGAGCGGGGAATTACTATTACTTCAGCCGCTACTACATGTTTCTGGCGTGATCACCGCATTAATATTATTGATACGCCAGGGCACGTGGACTTTACCGTAGAGGTAGAGCGGTCGCTACGAGTTCTAGATGGAGCAGTAGCTATTTTCTGTTCTGTAGGTGGAGTAGAACCTCAATCAGAGACTGTCTGGCGTCAAGCTGATAAATACGGTGTTCCTCGTATTGCATATATAAACAAAATGGATCGAGTAGGAGCAGATTTTTATCGTGGGGTCAACATGATTGCAGAACGCTTAGGAGCTAATCCAGTACCCATTCAGCTTCCTATCGGTTCTGAAGATGATTTCCGTGGCATAGTAGATTTAATTAGACTCAAAGCTATTATCTATAACGATGATTTAGGAACCGCCATGACCGAAGAACCGATACCTTCTGACATGGAAGAATTAGTTAATGAATATAGAGAAAAGTTGTTAGAGGCTGTTGCAGAAAGTGACGAAGAATTAATGATGAAGTATCTGGAAGGCGAAGAGCTGAGTGAAGAGGAAATAAAAGAAGGTATTCGCAAGGGTACTATCGCAGTTAATATGGTTCCGGTGCTTTGTGGTTCTTCGTTTAAGAACAAAGGTGTACAACCTTTGTTAGATGCAATAGTTGATTATTTGCCGGCGCCTAATGATATACCAGCTATCAAGGGCGTTAATCCTCAAACTGGGGATGATGATGAACGTCATTCCAGTGACGAAGAGCCTTTTTCAGCCCTAGCATTTAAAATTATGTCTGATCCGTATGTCGGTAAGCTAACGTTTTTCAGGGTCTATTCAGGAGTATTAAAAACAGGTTCTTATGTTTATAATTCCACAAAAGGTAAGCGGGAACGCATAGGTAGAATTTTACGCATGCATGCTAACCATCGCGAGGAAGTTCAGGAGGCCTATGCTGGTGATATAGCTGCTGCGGTAGGTTTAAAGGATACTACCACTGGTGATACATTGTGCGATGAGCAAAAACAAATTGTTTTGGAATCTATGGAGTTTCCAGAACCCGTTATATCAGTAGCTATTGAACCTAAAACCAAAGCTGACCAAGAAAAAATGAGTATTGCATTGCAGAAGTTGGCTGAAGAAGACCCGACATTTAAAATGCACACGGATAACGAAACAGGGCAGACCATTATTTCGGGTATGGGTGAATTGCACTTAGATATTATTGTCGATCGCCTATTACGCGAATTTAAGGTTAGTGCTTCAGTTGGTCGCCCACAAGTTTCTTATAAAGAGACCATTACTAAGGCGGTTAAAGCAGAAGGTAAATTTATTCGTCAGTCAGGTGGCCGAGGCCAATATGGTCATGTAATAATCGAAATGGAGCCCCTGGAAGACAAAGAAAAGGGATATGAGTTTGTAAATAAAATTGTTGGTGGTGTTATACCTAAAGAGTATATACCGGCAGTTGATAGTGGTATTCAGGAAGCCATGCAAAATGGTGTAATGGCAGGTTATCCCGTTGTTGATGTTAAGGTCACCTTGGTAGATGGTTCTTATCACGAAGTCGACTCTTCAGAAATGGCATTCAAGGTAGCAGGTTCTATGGCCTTTAAGGAGGCTGCTACTAAAGCGCGTCCTGTTCTTTTGGAACCAGTTATGAAGGTCGAAGTTGTAGTCCCTGAAGAATATATGGGTGATGTTATTGGTGATTTGAATTCCCGAAGAGGACGGGTGGAAGGAATGGAGCCTCGAGCTGGTGCACAAGTAATTCGTGCCATGGTGCCACTTGCAGAAATGTTTGGATATGCCACTGACTTACGTTCTCGTACCCAGGGGCGTGGCCAATATGTAATGCAATTTGATCACTACGAAGAGGTTCCTAAGAATATTGCTGAAGAAATCATTGCCAAACGCCAGGGTGGTTAAGAAACTATAAATGAAATGAAGTGTTCTGATGAGGTCTGTGTTAGATCTCATAAGAAATACATGGCCAGTAGAGAAAATATTTTCAAAAGTATTCTATGGAGGAGGCTAAAAGAAGATGGCCAAACAAAAATACGAACGCACGAAACCGCATCTTAACGTAGGAACAATTGGACACGTAGACCATGGGAAAACCACATTA
>JASKKH010000014.1 GCA_030154265.1 Clostridia bacterium | reverse complement strand
TTCGAACCCACGGAAGGCTCATCACCTTCACTCGATTTCGAGTCGAGCGCCTTAAACCAACTCAGCCATCTCTCCGCAAATTTTTAAAAAAACTCCTCATTAATTGACGGCATTCTTCCTCATATATCCCAGGTATGACTTCAACTTTATGGTTAAAATGAGGATTTTCTACTATACTAATAACAGAGTCAACCGCACCACCACGTACATCTGGAGCACCATACACCAAGCGGTACTTCTCTTAAATCAAGCATTCCCTTCGATTATTAAGATTTCAATACACTCGATTACCCGCTTGCTATTTTACTATAACTGCATAGGCTTTATCAAGTAACAAAAATTTTATACTGAACTTTCATTAGATAAGGTAATCTCCCCAGTCAGCGGTCATTGCGTTATCACTGGTTACCGCTCTTAAAACAATAGGATAAGTTCTCTCATCCCCCATTACACCCACACTTCTTATTAAGATTATATAGTGGTTTAGATTTTTCTATTTTGGGCGGTTATGATTAAAAATATTTACCTAACAATATTATACAAGTTTAATTAATTAGTATAAACAAGGGTAAACCTTTTTTATAGTAAAAAATACAGGAGGCTCATATCCTTCTTTAAAAAAAAATGTATAAAGTTAAAAATTTAGATTAAAAATTACGTAACTAAAACAAATCTTATTTATTTTCTAATCTCGCAGTTATTTTTATTTTTATTTATATGTTTTTTTCCCCACTCGAGCATCGCTTGTAAAATAGGTTTAATACTTTTACCATATTCAGTAAGTGAATACTCAACCTTTGGAGGAACTTGAGCGTATATCTTTCTATTAATCATGCCGTCTCTCTCCAATTCCCTCAGCTGTTGAGTTAACATTTTTTGAGTTATCCCCGGCAACACTTTTTTTAATTCACTAAATCTCATTGTTTTTTCATATAAATACCAAAGAATAATTACCTTCCATTTTCCCCCAACTACATCTAGTGTTGCTTCAATAGGGCAATTATAGCTTTTATTATCTATTTTATTCATGATTTACACCTGCTTACATTAGTATCTTTTTGGTTACTATAATACAAAAAAGTGCGTACTTGTTCAAATAGCATATAGCAGTTATTATTAAAAAAAACGAAAGGAGTCAAATATATGAGCAAAATTATCGGTAATTCTTTACCTCAGGAAATCGTGGATTTATTTAATAAAGAATTAACCACCGTAGTACTTTCCACATTATCTACCGAAGGTTATCCTCATGCTATGCCTGTACATCTTCTATTTGCACCAAATAATAAAACCATCCGAATGGCACTTATGAAAACACACCAAACTACTGAGAATATAAAAAAACACAGTAAAGTATTTATTACAGTTTTAGAAGGTACTGATATAGCAATGGGGATAAAAGGAACTGCAAAGGTTATCAAGGATACTATGGACGGAAATAAAGCAATGTGCATGATTGAAATAAATGTGGAACAAATAAAGAGTGATACCACACCTACAGTTATAGTTAATGAAGGCATAAAAATAAAACATAGGTCTCCGAAAACCGCAAGTTTTTTTAGAACTATGTTTGATGAGTTATATAAATGTTAAAAAATTAGATATACTAATATTTGATTTTTTAGGTATAGTTATTGAGTCTATCGTATTGATATAATCAGTTCCAAACTCATATATAGAATCTTTTAGTTAAGTATGAGTCTGTTATTAATATTTTATTTGATAATTAAATTCAAGTAATAAAGAAATAGTCCTAAAAACAAAAGGGTTTCAGGCAATATCTCCTGAAACCCTTGGTATTCCTTATTTGGTGCGGCAGAAGGGACTTGAACCCCCACGGTTGTTTTTTGTTGTGTTATATCGCTTGTAAGCAAAATACCACGACTATTAAAAAATTTTTTAATTGCTTCATGTAGACCATATAAAATTCAATTTTTTTCAGATAGATTTTTTATCTTGCAAAAACGAATAAATTCATCAAAAGCTTCTTCAATCGTCTTTTCCTGTGTAGGTTTTATTAATCTAATCTTTTTCATTCATATCCTCCTACTTCCATTGGTTTAGTAAATATGTAAACAACTCCCAACTATTAAATAATTAATAAAAAATCGTGTGTTGTAAGCCAATTAAAATAAAAAAAATCAAGCCCCCTTTAATTCTTGGGAATACTTGATTTTCAATAGAGTTCGCTTTTTTATAAAATATTTTTAGACCATAAAATGTTCTTTTTAAACGGTTAAGATTTCGAGTCGAGCGCCTTAAACCATACTCAGCCATCTCTCCGCAATTTTTTAAAAAAACTTTTCATTAACTCACGGCATTCTTCCTCATATATCCCAGGTATAACTTCAACTTTATGGTTAAAATGGGGATTTTCTACTATATTAATAACAGAATCAACCGCACCACCACGTATGTCTGGAGCACCATATACCAAACGGCTAACTCTCGCCTGTACCAATGCACCAGCACACATGGGGCAAGGTTCTAAGGTTACATACAATGTAACTCCAGATAAACGCCAACTACCGCGAACCCGAGCTGCCTCCCTCAGGGCAATTATCTCAGCATGAGCAGTAGGATCAGCCCATGCCTCCCTGCGGTTACAAGCTCTTGCTATAATTTGTCCCTTATCAACTATTACAGCCCCAACCGGGATTTCTCCTAAATTAAAAGCTTCTTTAGCTTCGGCTAGGGCTTCTTCCATATAAAAACGATGGTCCACAAGGGTCCCCTCGCTACCATCTAATTTGGTGCGCCTGGGAGGACTCGAACCCCCGGCTCGCGGTTTAGGAAACCGCTGCTCTATCCACCTGAGCTACAGACGCATATATTATAAATATAAAAAAATGGCGCGCCCGGGAGGACTCGAACCTCCAACCTCCTGGTTCGTAGCCAGTTACTCTATCCGATTGAGCTACGGGCGCACATTTTTATTAACTTTTCGTTAGCAACGATTATTCTAACAAAGATAATTCATTAAGTCAAGTCTAATATCCAGGAAAATGAAACCGGCGCCCTAAATGCGCCGGCAAAGTTTGGCGGAGAGAGTGGGATTCGAACCCACGGTACAGGTTTTGGCCTGTACAATCGCTTAGCAGGCGACCGCCTTCGACCTACTCGGCCATCTCTCCACGTTAATTTTACTGGCGGAGGGGGTGGGATTCGAACCCACGGTGCCCGTCAAGGCATCACTGGTTTTCAAGACCAGCTCCTTAAACCACTCGGACACCCCTCCAAGAGGCACAAAAGTAGTATATCATATGCTTATAGTAGATGTCAACGAAGTCTCATTAATTAATAATTGGTATACAATAAATTAGAAACAAAAATAAAACCACGAATTGAAACAATATATTATAAAATTATAAAAAAATAAAGGGCACAAGTTATGCCCTAATTGTTTAGTCCGAAACAATTTCCCAATTAGGAGTTATGGGAACACTTGTATCAAGATGCCCTAAAATGCTTTCTACTTTTTCGCCTTCCAATAAGAATTGGACTTTTTCAATACCAGGTAATTTACAAAGAGAGTTGACTACAGAATAAATTGTCATGTTTTCGCCAGCAGTTCCACCCCAGTGCCTACTTTTAAATTCATTAGAAAAACTAACATAAACTACGTTATCAATAACTGAAGTTGATAGAAGTTCTGTCCCTTCGGGTATAGTTTTTACTAAGTTTTCTTTTTGAGGTCCCTTGATAAGTTCTCTAATAACTACTTCCTCAAGGCCTTCATCTGCTTTTAGTACTTCTCGTTCCTCAGGTATTAAATACATGGATTGTTGGTCACTAAAATATAATGTTACTTTAGTTTTTGTTGGAGCTGGTTTAGTAGTCTCCAATTGTCCAGTATTCTCACCTGAAGGCGCTGAGTCTACAGCTTCTTTACCACATCCCGACATAACAACTGTAAAGATAAGTAACATAATTAATATTGTTAGTAACTTACCTTTAAAGGAAACCTTTCTTAACATGTTATTTCCTCCTTGTTTTAAAATCTAAGATAAGTATAGCATCTAGATATTGCATTACTGTAAAAGAAATATTACAAAATTGTTAGAAACTAATTCAGTTTTAATACTGGTAATTATATTTACACATTGGCAAGATATAAGCTTTTCTTTTCATGTAAATAAATATTTTCAAGCCGTACTTAACACAAACATGTTTATAACTATCAAAATAAAAGACCATAAGGATAAAATAAGTGGTACTACTACATCATAACCTTCGACTTCTAAACTAGGTTTCAGACCGTTAACTAATAAACGTTCATCATCCACTAAAAGAACTTTTACCAAAAGGTTCTCTCCCTAATAGATTTTTATATCATTATTCAATTACCTATTATGTATGCCTCCCTTTAGCTTACAAGAAAAATAGACCATATTTAACAAAAAAATTTAATTTAAAACGCCGGTTTGCCCGGCGCATTCTGTCTTTTATATCGTACCTACCCTATCAAGTCGCGTTGACTTGGTTATACAGTCCATTTTCACCCTCCTCTTTGCTCTTGCAAAAAAATATGATAAAACATCCATAAAAATCCACTTTTAATTAATATATTTTTCTGTGAATGCTCATGTGCATAAAAATACCCGCAATTTATTTTTATTACGGGTATTAATTACATATATTATTTTTAAGTATGTTTATTAATAATTAGTCTTTTGTCCATAAGTTCATATCTTCAAACTTACCACATATGTGACAGTTGTTAATGAATTTGCCTCTATACGTATAACCGCATTTATAGAGAGCACTATTCATACCGCGAGAAATAGCCCTTGCTAAACTATATATAGAGATTATACCACTACGCTTTAGTTCATCCTCAATAGCTGAAGTTAAGATACGCATTAATCCATGTCCTCGATAATCAGGATTTGTAGCATAATCCGATATTTCAGCAGCCGCTGTTTTCAATTTTAGGTGTTTCTTGATCAATGTTTTTAGGTTGCATATAAGTACATATAACCCCTTCATAATTACGTAAGATAACCTTTTCATTGGATTGAGAGATTAAATATTGGGCAATTTTGTAACTGCCAATGCCAGTCTTGCCACTGTTCTTCAGTAATATCCCTCCAAAGACTAATGCTTCGATAATCTCTCAATAATACTCCTCCTTCAGGTTATATTTTAACCACACAATTAATCTAGGTGTGTCAGCCAAAGTCAGCTGATGGGTGTTGATAAAAATTAGTTATATATAATTATCATTTTCCAATATAAAATGTTATAATTCTATTCAAAGAAACTATAATCTTTACTTATTTGGAGGTAAAAATGAGCAGTAAAAATAAAAAAACTACTCCTCTAAAAGCCATTTTTTTTGTCCTTATAGTTATTTCAATATGTATTTTTGGCATTTTTATAGCTAACTGGTATAGACCTGTAGAAGGAAATTTACAAGCCAACGAGCAAATTGAAAAACCTAATAAAAATTTGGTAATTATTGATACAAACAAAGGCACCTTTGAAATCGAACTCTATCCCAAGTTAATGCCAAAAACAGTAGCTAATTTTGAAAAATTGGTTGATTCAGGATTCTATAATAACCTTACTTTCCACCGAGTAGAGGATTGGGTAGTTCAAGGCGGTGACCCATTAGGGAATGGTACAGGGGGTCCAGGTTGGACTATTGAATTAGAAGTTAACCCAAAATTGAAAAATGTACGAGGAGCAGTAGGTATGGCAAGGAGTCTTGACCCAAATTCTGCTGGTTCTCAGTTCTATATCTTAAAAAAAGATGCTCCTGGGTTAGATGGACAGTATGCTGTTTTTGGTAAAGTAGTTAAAGGAATGGAAATAGTAGATAGAATCCAACCTGGAGATAAAATGAATTTGGTCAAAAAATAAACACCAAAATTAAAGGAAAAGGGACTTTTAGCCTCTTTTTTACATTAAAATCATGTCATATAATAAATAATCCCGTACCACTTTTGTAGTGATACGGGATACTTTTTTGGAATTAAGTCATCTATTTAACCTTTTGGGGCATGTTAACCTTATTGAAAAAGGGATTTTAGTTTAAACAATTTTGAATAATAAATATCCTAAGGCTTGATAACCTCTAAGCCTCCCATATAATTTTGTAAAACTTTTGGTATTTTAACCGTCCCATCTTCTTGTTGATAATTTTCCAGTATAGCTGCAACCGTACGACCTACAGCCACACCCGAACCATTTAAAGTATGAACAAAGCGAGGTTTTTCTTTTGAACTAGGTCGGAAACGAATATTAGCCCTTCGAGCCTGGAAATCTTCAAAATTACTACAAGAAGAAATTTCTCGATAACTTTCGTAACTAGGTAACCATACCTCTAAGTCATATGTTTTGGCTGCAGAAAAACCTAAGTCACCAGCACAAAGAGATACTACCCTATACGGTAAACCCAAAAGTTGTAAAACTTCTTCAGCATCATTAGTCAATTTTTCAAGTTCCTCATAAGAATTATCAGGATGTGCAAACTTCACTAATTCAACCTTATTGAATTGGTGTTGACGAATAAGACCTCTAGTATCTCGACCAGCAGCCCCAGCCTCTGCTCTAAAACAAGCACTATAAGCAGTGTGATAGATAGGTAAATCTTCTTCGGAAAGGATTTCGTTATTATATAAATTTGTTACTGGTACTTCTGCAGTAGGAATTAAATAATAATCTGTCCCCTCTACATGAAACATATCCTCAGCAAACTTAGGCAATTGCCCGGTACCTATCATGCTATTACTATTAACAAGATAAGGTGGGAATATTTCCGTATAACCATGCTTACTTGTGTGTAAGTCTAGCATGAAATTGATTAATGCTCTTTCTAACCGAGCCCCATCCCCACGATAAAATACAAAACGTGCTCCTGCAACCTTACTCCCACGTTCAAAATCAATAATATTTAAGTTTTCAGCTATTTCCCAGTGGGGACGTGGTTCGAATTCAAATTTTGATGGTTCACCCCAGTAACGTAAAGGTTCATTTTCAGCATCACTTAAACCATCAGGGACAGATTCATGAGGGATGTTGGGAATTTTTAACATTTCCTGGCGAAGTTCTTCTTCAATGGAACGAATAGTTTCATCAAATTCTTTAATCCGGCTAGAAACCTCACGCATAGACGTTATTAATTCAGTTGCATCTTGACCTTCTTTTTTAAGTTTGGCTATTTCTGCAGATACTAAATTTCTTTTATTTTTTAATTTTTCAGCCTCAACTAACATGGAACGACGCTTTTTATCTAAATCCAAAAAATGTTCGAGGCCAGTTTCAATTCCTCTACGTGCCAGGGCCTTGGTTACTACCTCGGGATTTTGACGTACAAATTTGATATCTAACAAAAAAACAAGCGCCCCTTTCACATCTCTTTTCAAATTTATTATACCATTATTTAACTACCATTAGTATTATAGACAAATATAGCGTACATCCAAAACTCCGTCAACCTGGCGAATTTCCTGAAGAGCCTCTCTCGGAACTTCAGAATCTATATTCATTAACATAACAGCTTCGCCACCCTTTTCTTGGCGGCCCACCTGCATTTCCGCAATGTTAACTTCTTGATCACCAACCACCATGGCTACAGGACCAACCAAGCGTGGCCGGTCTAAGTGGAGTACAACTAACATATGACTACTTGGGCTAGCATGAACACTGTAGCCATTAAGATTAACAATGTATGGTGTGCCTTCTGGGTTTACGGTACCAGCCAATTTATGACTTTCTCGCCGCCCTTTAACCTCAATAGTTATTAAATTAGCATAATAATCCATGTCTCTACTTTTCTTTTCTCTAATACGTATCCCTCGTTTTCTAGCAATCAACGGAGCATTTACATAGTTAACATCATTACCAAGACGGGGACGAAATAGACCTTTCAAAACGTAATTAGTAATTGGCGCTAAATCATACTGAGCTAGTTCACCATTACAACAAATTTCTATCGTCAAAATTGGGCTTTCCATAAGTTGACCAAGGAAACCACCAAGTTTTTCTGCTAAATTCAAATATGGATGCAATACCTTAGCCAGATGACCTCTTATTACCGGTATATTTACAGCATTACGAACAGGTTCTCCATTAAGACAACGTAAGATATCTTTTGCCACTTCTAAAGCTACAGCCCGCTGAGCTTCTTCAGTTGAGGCCACCAAATGAGGCGTAACAATAACATTATCTAATTCAAATAGGGGGCTAGAAGTTAAAGGTTCTTCCTCAAAAACATCAATAGCAGCCCCCGCTAAATTGCCACTTTTTAAGGCCTCGTACAAAGCTTCTTCGTCAATAATTCCACCTCGAGCAACATTTAAAACCCGTGCCTCTGGTTTTAAAAGTTTCAGTTGCTCTTTACCTAAAAGATGGCGTGTATCTTTAGTTAGGGGTAAATGAACAGTTATAAAATCGGCCTCTTTTAAAACCACCTTCAAGGGAACTAGTTCCACCCCTAACCGCTCAGCTTGTTCCGAATCCACATAAGGATCATAAGCCATAACCTTCATTTCAAGCCCTCTTGCACGCCGAGCTACTTCACGACCAATTCTACCTAAGCCAATAATCCCTAATGTTTTGCCTCTTAATTCAACACCTATATATTTTTTCCTTTCCCATATACCTTGTTTTAAATTTGAATTTGCCTGGGGTATATTACGAGCAAGGGCTAGCATCATGGCTATTGTGTGTTCTACTGCTGCAACTGTATTTCCCTCTGGGGCATTCGCTACAACAATACCTTTTTCTGAAGCAGTTGAGATATCGATATTATCGGTTCCAACTCCAGCACACCCAATGATTTTTAATTTCTTTCCGGCCATTATAACAGGAGCCGTTACCCTGGTGCCACTACGAACAATTAAGGCTTCGTAATCACGTATGACTTCTTTTAACTGTTCCTCATCCATTGTAGCATGACTTGTTACTTCTAAACCAGCTTTTTCTAAAATGTTTAGGCCTTGTTGGTCAACCCCATCCAATGCTAGGACCCGCACTTGTAAACCCCCTCCCGTAAATTTTTTAAAGTTTCATTTAAGAAACAAGGTTTAAGTTTATTTTATTTTTTTTACTTCTTAATATATCATTTGCTGCAGCAACTGCAGCTCCTGTCTTAACAGGTATTCCATAATCAGCAAGTACTACTTCAAGAGCTGAAAGACCAGCCAAAATATCACTATAATTTACATATCCAAGATGTCCTATACGGAAAGTTTTATCTTTTATTTGGCGTTGCCCTCCGGCTATTATAACTCCAAACTTTTCTCTTAAAGAATCTATAATATCAGACGGTTTCAACCCTTCCGGTACGTAAACGGTTGTTACTCCTGGTGATGCTATTTTATCATCCTCAACTAATAGTTTTAACCCTAAAGCACGAACACCAGCTCTTACCATATCCCGTAAGATAGAATGTCTCTTAAAGCAGCCAGCTAGTGTTTCTTTCTGTATAAGATTTATAGATTCCTTTAAACCATAAAGCAAAGGTACAGCTGGAGTAAATGGTGTTTGGTCTGTAGCAGCCCATTCCCTTGCCTTTTTCAAATCTAGATAAAAGCACTGATTTTTACACTTTTCAGCTGCTTGCCAAGCCCGTTCACTTAGAGCTATCAGTGCTAATCCAGGCGGTAACATCATGGCTTTTTGAGAACCTGTAATAACAACATCGAGGTTCCACTCATCCATAGGTAAATCTGCTGTTATCATTCCACTGATACTATCGACAATTAACAATGCTGGGTGGTCACCACGAGCTTTGCTAATAGCTTGGATATCATTTAATACCCCTGTAGAAGTTTCATTATGCTGAACTAATATAGCTTTTATTTGATGTTCTTTATCAGCTTCCAAACGATTAGCTATAATTTTGGGGTCAGCTTGTTGACCATAAGGGAAGGCCATAACTTCAACTTCAACTCCAAAACTCCTACATATCTCAACAAAACGTTCACCAAATACTCCAATAGTGACAGCCAGTACCTTTTCTCCAGGAGAAATAAGGTTAACAATGGCAGCTTCCATACCGGCAGTACCTGATGCCGTTAGAACTATTACGTCGGAATTGGTTTGAAAAATATTTTTAAGACCATCGTTAACCTCTTTTAATAAAGATTTAAACTCTGGACCACGATGGCTAATAGCAGGTTTTGATAAAGCTGAAAGAACTTGGGGTGGTACACAAGTCGGTCCTGGTAAAAGTAAGGTTTGCTTGTTGTTCATGAGAAACTCACCCTCCGAAAATAATAAATTTAGAATAATTTAATTATAAATTTAATTTTTTAGCTAACATTAATTACAAAAGTATGGTATTTTGGGTTAAGGAATTGTACGGTGTAGAAAAACAAAAAACCCCCACCCTAAATAGGGACGGGAGTTTATACCGCGGTTCCACCCTACTTGGCCAGGTTAAATCGTGTTCCAAGCTCAAATAACCTGACCCACCTCAAACATGCATAACGGACATGACCGTACCGGCTTATTCCTTAAAGGATTTTTAACCGGTCGTTCTGAGGTGCTCACGTACGACTTCCGGACTGATTCCCACCTAACATCAGCTCTCTCGCTACCGGAGTGGGTCGCCGACTATTCCTCATCATCACTTTAACAGTATTTTATTGGCAGTTATGATAGCACATTTTAGTATAAATCGCAAGGTTACATAACAAATTTTTAAAAATTATATGGCAGGATTCAATTTTTTATTAACGAAAAAATAATAAATTGTAAAAAATACTTCAAAAAACTTTAAATTTGAGTTGGTGAAAGCATGATTGATAAAAAAAATGGCATTGGTAAAAAGGCTTTGCAAATGTCACCATTTATAGTAATGGACATATTAAAAAAAGCAAAACAAATGGAATCAGAAGGAGAAAATATTATTCATTTAGAAATAGGTGAACCTGACCAAGCAACACCAGAACCAATAATTGAAGCTGCAAAACGCGCCCTACAAGATGGAGATACTCATTATACTCCCAGTCTGGGAAAACCAGAACTTAGGGAAGCAATCGCTCACTATTATCATATTAAGTATGGTGTCAATGTTTCACCAGAACAGATTATAATAACTTCTGGTACCTCTCCTGCCATGTTACTTAATTTTGGAGTACTTCTAGAAAAAGGAGATGAAGTTATTCTTTCTGATCCCCATTACTCTTGTTATCCAAATTTCATACGTTATTCTGATGGTGTACCAGTTTATGTTGAAGTTAAAGAAGAGAATGGATTTAAATACCAAATAGAAGATATAAAAGCTAAATTAAGCCATAGAACTAAAGCTGTAATGTTAAACTCACCTGCCAATCCTACAGGTAACGTCTTTACTGGCAAAGAGTTAAAAGAACTTTCCAGTTTGGATACTTATATTATTTCGGATGAAATATATAATGGTCTTATCTATGAAGGCGAAGAACATACTATTCTTGAATATACTGATCAAGCCTTTGTAATAAATGGCTTCTCTAAATTATATGCCATGACTGGTTGGCGTCTGGGATACATTATCGCTCCACCAAAATTTATTCGTGCAATTGAAAAACTGCAACAAAATCTTTTTATTTGTGCTAGTTCTTTTGCCCAAACAGCAGCTATTACCGCCCTAACTGAATGTGAAGATCATATAACTAAAATCGTAAATACCTATGATAAACGAAGGAGATACTTATTAAATCGCTTAAAATCCATGGGTCTTGCTACAATTGTTGAACCTACTGGTGCTTTTTACGCTTTGGCTAATGTTAAAAAGTATACCAATGACTCCTACTCATTTGCATTTGATATACTTGATAAAGCCAAAGTAGCCCTAACCCCTGGAATTGATTTCGGTAAAAATTGTGAGGGATATGTACGTATCTCTTATGCTAATTCACTTAGCAATATTAAAGAAGGAATGGATAGGTTAGAAAAATTTCTTTCTAATCTGGAATAAAAAAGCAGCCCAACGGCTGCTTTTTTAATAAAGTAATATTTATTTAGCTAATTCAATAAAATAGCGATGTAATCTTAAATCATTAGTTAATTCAGGATGGAACGCTGCTGCAAGTATATTACCTTGACGGGCTAATACTGTTTTATCCATAAACCTTGCTAAAACTTCAGCAGGAGGATTTACCTCTTCTAGAAAAGGTGCCCTAATAAACACAGCATGAAAAGGATCTTCTCCTAAGACAGGTATATCAAGATCAACTTCAAAACTTTCTATTTGTCTACCAAAAGCATTACGTCTAGCCTTTGCATTCATTAAACCTATACGAGGTTGATCACTTTCAATAATTTCCTGAGCCAAAAGAACTAAACCAGCACAAGTTCCAAAAACCGGCATACCATCTTCTACTAGACTTCTAACGGTATCCATTAAATCGAATTCTATCATTAATTTGCCGATAGTTGTACTCTCACCACCAGGTATAATTAAACCGTCAATCTCTTTAAGTTGGTTTTTTTTGCGAATTTCTATACCTTTAACTCCAAGGGCTTCTAAAGATCTAATATGTTCCAGAAAAGCACCCTGCATCGCCAATACGCCTATTTGCATCTCTATTCGCTCCCTTTTACCAACCGCGTTCCTGCATTCTCTCTTCTTGTTTAATAGAAGATATTTCTATTCCAGGCATAGCTTCGCCTAAATCCTTAGAAATCTCAGCTAAAATTTCAGGATCATTATAATGAGTAGTTGCAGCAACAATAGCCTTGGCTCTCTTCTTCGGATCTTTGGATTTAAAAATTCCTGAACCAACAAATATTCCATCTGAACCCAATTGCATCATCAAAGCAGCATCCGCCGGAGTTGCTATACCGCCAGCTGCAAAGTTAACAACCGGTAAACGACCCAATTTTTTAACTTCTAAAACCAATTCGTAAGGGGCCTGGATTTCTTTAGCAAATGTCATAAGTTCCTCTTCAGGTAAATTCTGAAGTCTACGAATTTCACTCATAACTCTGCGCATATGCCGTACAGCTTCCACAACATTTCCGGTTCCAGGTTCACCCTTCGTACGAATCATTGCTGCTCCTTCACCTATACGCCTCAAAGCTTCACCAAGGTTCCTGGCACCACAAACAAATGGAACTTTAAAATCATTTTTATTAATATGGAATTCTTCATCTGCAGGTGTAAGAACTTCACTTTCATCAATATAGTCTACACCTAATTTTTCTAGAATCTGAGCTTCTACAAAATGGCCTATTCTTGCTTTAGCCATAACTGGAATAGTTACCGCATCCATAATCTTAAGAATAATTGTTGGATCAGCCATCCGGGCTACTCCACCTGCAGCTCTGATATCTGCCGGTACTCTTTCTAGAGCCATAACTGCACAGGCCCCAGCCTCTTCAGCTATTTTAGCCTGTTCTGGAGTAGTAACGTCCATAATGACGCCACCTTTAAGCATTTCAGCTAAACCCTTCTTAACTGTAAAAGTACCTTTTTCAACTTGTACCATATTAAATCACTCCCTCTGGTATGCCTTATCAAAGTAGTATTATACAGCTTACTTCAACTATTTTTAAATAAATTTTATTAATTTCGACATAAATTAATGTAATTCAGCTATGGCAACTACTCGGTCATCTTTATCTAAACGTATTAAACTTACACCCTGGGTGTTACGGCCCTGCCTGGATATATCCTCTGTTCCAATACGTATAAGAATACCACTAGCAGTAATAAGCATAAGCTCATCTTCAGTAGTAACAGTATTTATAGCAACTACTGGACCTGTTCTTTCTGTAACATTCATAGTGATAATTCCCTTACCTCCACGACTTTGTGGACGATACTCATCAAATGAGGTACGTTTTCCAAGTCCCTTAGCTGAAACTACTACCAAATCATAACCTTCTTTAACCTTCACCATACCTATTACTTTATCATCTTTATTTAAGCTAATACCCTTGACGCCACGAGCAATACGACCCATACCTCTGACATCTTCTTCATTAAAACGAATAGCTTTACCAAAAGAAGTTACTAGAAGAACTTCATTATCTCCTCTGGTATTTAATACACTAATTAGTTCATCGCCCTCTTCAATATTTATTGCAATAAGTCCGTCTCGGCGAGAAGTATTAAAATCTGAAAGGTGTGTTTTTTTAACTATACCTTTCTTTGTAGCCATAAATAGATAAGTATCTTCAGTAAATTCACGTATAGGTATAACTGCAGTAATTGATTCATCTTTATTTAGTTGGAGTAAATTAATTACTGGGGTTCCATGAGCCTGGCGACTGGCTTCCGGAATTTCATGACCCCTTAATCGGAAGACTCTACCCTTATTAGTAAAGAATAAAAGATAGTGATGAGTAGTAGTTACAAAAAGATCTTGGACAAAATCCTCTTCCCTGGTACCTATGGCCTGTATACCCCGTCCTCCTCGTTTTTGACTGCGATAAGTACCAACAGGTTGACGTTTAATATAACCACGATGTGTTAATGTAACAACAATATCTTCTTTAGCTATTAAATCTTCTATTTCGAAATCTTCTTCTTCCAAAACTATTTGAGTTCTACGTGGATCAGCAAACTTTTCCTTAATTTCAAGAATTTCTTCCCGTATGATACCATAAACCATAGACTCATTTGCTAAAACATCTTTTAGATAAGCAATACGTTTTTGTAATTCATCCCATTCTTCCTCGAGTTTTTCTCTTTCTAAAGCCGTTAAACGACCTAACCTCATATCAACTATGGCTTTCGCCTGTTTATCACTTAAGTTAAAACGTTGCATAAGTCTCTTACAAGCTTCAGACTCATTAGGTGACTTACGTATTATACTTATTACTTCATCAAGAAACTCAATAGCTATACGTAAACCGGCAACTATATGAGCCCTATCTTCTGCTTTTTCCAGCAAGTACCTGGTACGGCGAGTTATAACATCCTTTTGGTGCTCAAGATAGTAAGTCAACATCTCCTTTAAATTGAGCACTTTTGGCCGTCCATTAACTAGAGCCAGATTAATAATCCCAAATTTTTCCTGCATTTGGGTGTGTTTATAAAGTTTATTTAAAATAACCTTTGGTTGAACATCACGACGTAATTCAATAACTATTCGCATACCCGTTCTGTCAGATTCATCGCGAAGTTCAACTATACCCTCTATTTTTTTTGAACGTACCAAGTCACCAATAGTCTGTATCAGGCGAGCCTTGTTAACCTGATATGGTATTTCTGTAACTACAATCCTACTTTTGCCATTATTTAATGTTTCTATTTGAGCCTTGGCTCTAACTTTGATACTTCCTCTTCCAGTTCGATAAGCACTTATAATCCCTTCGCGCCCTATAATTAATCCAGCAGATGGAAAATCAGGCCCTTTAATAATTTTAGTAATATCTTTTAAATCTGCTCCTGGATTATCAATCATAAATACTATAGCATCAATAACTTCACCTAAATTATGTGGAGGAATATTTGTGGCCATCCCCACGGCTATTCCAGCTGAACCATTAACTAATAATTGAGGAAATCTTGACGGTAATACTACTGGTTCTTTATAACTTCCATCATAATTATCTATAAAATCAACTGTATTTTTATCAATGTCTGTCAGCATAGAAATAGCAAGTTTGGATAACCTGGCTTCTGTATAACGCATTGCTGCTGGTGAATCACCATCAACAGAGCCGAAATTTCCATGCCCATCCACTAAAGGATAACGACAAGCAAAATCTTGAGCAAGTCTGACCATAGTTTCATAAACTGCAGCATCCCCATGTGGATGATACCTTGCTAAAACTGTACCAACGACAACAGCAGATTTTTTATGGGGTTTATCTGGTGTTAATCCCTCTTCATACATGGCGTAAAGAATCCGCCGGTGAACTGGTTTTAAACCATCACGTACATCCGGCAAGGCTCGTCCCACAATAACACTCATAGCATAATCTATGTAGGACTTCTTCATTTCTTCTTCTAGCTTAACTGTTTTTATTTTACCAGTTGCTTCTATTGCCAATCAGCTTTCCACCATCTTTCTTAAGCCAGTATTTCCCTTACATATTATATCCCTAAGTTATTACTTTGCCAAATCTATGTTTAATTGTAACTGATTAAAACTAACTTTTTATATTCTTTATCATATGCCTAACAGCATCTATTGGATGGATAAAAAGCATCCGAGGACCAGCAAAGCGCATTACTTTTTTTACCTTTTCTCTCATCTCTGGCTTATAACAGTGTATTGGGCATTTCTCACACGTTGGTTTTTTATTTCCAAATTTGCACATATCTAATCTTTTTAATGCATACTCCAACAAACTTTGGCAATCCTGGCACAATCCTTGTTGTGAGTTATGTTGTTTTTTACAATAAAGTTTTATCATTTTTTTAATTGTATCCTTTTCCTTATCAATAGGGCTTTTATAAAAGGCCATTATTCTATCCCTTTCTTCGATAAACTTGGATCAACACTTGGGTTTGTTGCTTGAGAAAATTACCAAAATAAAAATTCTAGCTCTGCTAAAAATATAATTGAAGTTTATTAGCCAAGGAGGGATATTATGAACCAGCGTATTCATTGTACAATTAACAATTGCCATTATTGGAGTCAGGGAAATGAATGTAAAGCTAATGAAATTATTATAACTTCAGATCAATTTGGTCAATCTAACCCTGATAAAGTCGATGCTACCATGGCTAAACAATTAACTCCTGAATCAGCTGACTCTTGTATGTCCACATGTTGTAAAACTTTTGTACCTCAAGGATCTGGATCTCAGAGAGTTAGTGCTGACAGTATACAGAAAATGTCTTAATAAAAATCAAAGATCCGGTTTTTTAAACCGGGTCTTTATTTATAAATTATTTTTCACTTTTTACTACTCTATTTAACTCTTTCATTGTTTCTGGTGCTTTTTCATCAGGAACAACCACAGTTAGGTGATCACCTTCTAATATTCTTGTATATCCTCTTGGAATTATTTCTTGAGAACCTCTACGTATACTTATCAAAAGACAATCTTTAGGTAGTGCCAAATCTTTTACTCTACTTCCAATGGCATTTGATCCACTTTCGGCTGCTATTTCTAACAACAACATTTCATTTCCATAGGAAGGTTCTAAAGCCTCACCTTTATTATTAGCCAAATCTCTTTCCAGCAACATCTCATAGACTGGTAAAGTACCTAAAGCTTCTGCCACCATATAAGAAATAACACAAGTAAAAAGAAGAAATAACATGTGTTGATAGTCACCAGTCATTTCAAGAATCAATACTATACCTGTAATGGGAGCACGCACAATAGCAACAAAAAAGGCAGCCATACCAATTACAACAAACGGTGATAAATGAAGATGAAGACTAGGTAATAATAAATTGCTTGTCCCAGCAACAAAAGAACCTAATAAAGCCCCTAAAACCAAAAGAGGTAAGAAAATTCCTCCAGGTACCCCTACACTATAACTGACCATAGTCAATATAAATTTAACAGCAAAAAGAATTAATAAAAAATTTAAGCCAATTTGACCTTTTAAAATATTCTCTACTAAAAGGTGGCCCCCTCCTAAAACTTCTGGTAAAAAATAACCGATTATTCCTACCCCTATAGCCACCAACATGGCTTTCATCCAACGCGGAATTAGTATTTTATCCGATAAGTCAAGACTTTTTTCTAAACTTTTATTAAAAATTGAGCCAAAGACACCAGTTAAAATACCTAAAACCAGGAAAATTGGTAAAGTTGTCAAAGGTAATGGTGATAAATCATTCACCCTAAATGTGGGTATTGGTCCTAAAATTTTATGAGTTATCGTATCTGCAGCGATGCTCGCTGCTAAAGCCCCTATAACTATATATGGTGAAAAATTACGCCTTACTTCCTCAAGTACAAATAGTAAACCTGCTAGTGGTGCATTAAAAGCGGCAGCTAAACCAGCTCCTGCTCCACAAACAATTAATTGTAACTCCTCTGACTTTGTTCTCTTTAATGTTTTACTTACAAATTGACCAGTAGCAGCCCCCATTTGTATAGTAGGACCTTCTCTACCTAAGGATAATCCAGTTCCAATTGCTAAAGCACCTGCTATGAATTTTATTGGTAAAATTCTCCACCAAATCATTTTCCGTTGTCTGGTCAATACAGCCTCGACATGGGGTATACCACTACCCGCAGTTTCAGGTGCAAAACCAGTTAACCATCCAGCAAATCCTGCAGCTAGAATACCTAATAATGGCAATACTAGCCATCCACAACCTGGAACAGTTCTCGCCCAATTAAGTATGTTATTACGAAGTATTTCTCCTTCTGTTAAAGTTAAACGGAACCCAACACCAACTATTCCAGCAAAAATACCTATTAAAGCTCCCTCTAATAAAAAGCGTATACGGAAACTTAATCTATTCTGTAACATATTATTTATGAATGAATTACCATTCGATAAATAAACCTCATTTTTCACAATTTAATATCCCCCCGTTTAATTGTTTATAAGATTATACGATTAAAAATTTAAACACTATTTTAATTATATCACCTTTTTTAATGTTTACTTTATCTTTAGAGATTCTACATAAATTATTATAATATAATTAAGTCATATTATCTAACTATATATCTCTTTAAAGATTTTATTGCATTTTTAAATAATGATTATAACTATAGAGATTATAAGGGGATAGTCTATTGAAAAATTATAAAGTAGATTTACATATCCATCTGGGACAGGCTAAAGAACGTCCAGTTAAAATAACTGCCTCACGAAAATTAACTTTGGAAGGAATACTTTCTCAAGAAAATCCAACAGGTCCTTTAGGTAAAGGAAAATATTTAAGAAAGGGTTTAGATATAGTTGGAGTAGTAGATTGTATTACGGTTGGAGCTAGAGAGGAAATTAAAAAGTTAATTAGCTTGGGAATTATTGATAATAAATATCCTGGTGGTGGTCTTCGTTATGGAGATAAACTTACATTGCTTTTAGGTGCTGAAATTGAAACCCGTGAAAAAAATGGTTCAGCTCATTGGGTTGCATTTTTCCGTGGTCTTGAAGAAATCGAAATATTTGCCGATTACCTATACCGTTACATAAAAAACCCATATTTAAGTACTCAAGTTTGTGAATTAAAAGCAAGGCAGTTAGCAAAGTTTACACTATCTTTAGGAGGTCTTTTTTTTCCGGCTCACATATTTACTCCTCATAAAGGAGTTTTAGGAAACTGTACTGCAATTTTATCAGAAATAATAGATGATGATGTAGTAGCAGTTGAGCTTGGATTAAGTGCCGATACGGGTATGGCCAATCGTCTAACAGATTTAAGTAAAAGAACCTTTCTCTCAAATTCTGATGCTCATTCCTTACAAAACATAGGTCGTGAGTTTACCATTTTCTCTCTTAATAATCCTAGCTTTGATGATTTATCTTCAGCTATTAAAAAACAGGGGGTACAAAAAGTAACAGCAAATATAGGTTTAAATCCCGAGCTTGGTAAATATCACCGTACATACTGTCATACTTGTAAACGCCCGGTTAAAACGCCTCCCCCTACTTATCATTGTCCCATTTGTAAAGGCACAAATATTACTTTTGGTGTCGCTGATCGTCTTGAAGAAATTGCTGACTTATCAGATACTTCACTTAAATTACCAAATAAAGTGATAGTTTCAGAACACCCACCTTATATATATAATATACCCCTAGAATTCATCCCAGGGGTAGGCAAAAAAATTAAAACAAAGCTTATAGAGGCTTTTGGTAGTGAACTATCCGTTCTTCATGAGGTTCCCTACAACAAAATATCCGTTGTAGTGGGTCAAAAAATAGCTAATAACATTTTAGCTGCCCGTCGCGGGCAAATAGAAATAAAAGCTGGAGGTGGAGGTTATTATGGTAAAATTGACTCAACTGCTAAATTTTGACGGCATGCTTCAGAAAACTCTTTCTTAAGATTATCAAAAATTTCTTTTACAGAAAGAATATCCTTGATTTCAGCCACTCGCTTGCCAGCAAAAATAATACCTTCTTTAATACGACCTTCCTGAGCATTTTCTAAAGCTTCCCTAATACAAAATGTTTGACTACATTTTTTCATACATTTTGTACACTTATTAATCTTAATTTTTTCACCTGCAAATAAGCGTTCAGTTAAAAAATTTCTTATACCACGACCAGGTAAACCAACTGGACTGTTTATTAATATAGAATCCTCAGGTTTTGCTTCCAAATATAACTGTTTGTAATTATCTGGAGCACCGGATTCCTTACTTGCAGCAAACCTTGTACCCATTTGTACCCCTTGGGCACCCATTTTTAGAACACGGTAAATATCCTGCCCGTGTAGAATACCCCCTGCAGCTATAACAGGTATCTTAACAGCTTTTACAACTTCTGGTAAAATATCAAGCATTGGACGGTCTGTACCTAAATGTCCTCCAGCTTCAAAACCCTCAACAACAACTGCAGCAGCACCGAGTTTTTGAGCTAATTTCGCTAAACTGGCAGATGAAACAATAGGTACTATTGGTACATTAAATTTTCTACCCCAATCATAAATATCTCTAGAAAACCCAGCACCTTGCAAAACTAAATCTATACCAGCTTTCATTCCTGTCTTTATTAATTCGGCAAAGTTAGATACAGCATAAAGTACATTAATTCCTAAAAGACCTTTACCTTCACTTTTTTCACGTGCCTCTTTAATCTCTTTTTCAAGTTCTTTTGGGGACATTGCGATACCAGCTATAACCCCAATTCCACCTTCCCTGGCTACAGCTCCAGCTAATTTAGAACCTGAAATACGGATAGCCATTCCACCTTGAATTATGGGATATTTGGCTTTTAACCCCCCAATATTAAGTTCAGGTAATTCAAACAAGAAAAAACCTCCTGACACTTTCTAAATCAAATTTTAATTTTAGTATACCAAAATTAAAAAACTTGTCTACCATACTCTTATATAAATAGTTTTTATTTAAAAATAAATAATCCCCCATAAATATAAAAAATATTTTGGGGGAATTTAAATATTTTATTTAGTTTTTGATTAGAAAAAATAATTAAAACATAAACCTTTTTTTCTGAGGAGTAGTACGATTATCCAATCTCTTAATATCTTCCCATAAAGACCGTAATTCATTTTTAATTTCCTTGTCCATTTTCTCCATTTTCTTTTGAGACTGTTCAATTTTTTTAATTCGATTGTCTAATTTTTTTAAGTATTTACTTAATTTTTCATTATTGAAATCGCCCATTTTTTCTCCTCTCGATTTCATTAAAATTAAAAAGTTAAATCTGTTACAATTTATGCTAACTGTTGAGTAACTATGATTTTATCTTCACCCATGGTAACCTTGTATTGACCTTTATTAAAACCTCTTTCTAAAAGCCAATTAGTTAAGTTTTTACCACCTATCTCTCCTACTTTTCCTTTTTGAACTATTCTTAATTTTAAATTGGAGGGGTCCTCACTCCTCTTTAGAACCAATTTTTGTTGATCAACACCAATTAGTACATGATTGGCTCCTGATAAATATTCTAAAGCAGTACTCCTAACTCTAATACCATTACTAGTAACACTCAAATCACCTTTAGCTTTTCGTCGATTTGACCAACGAGCAGGATAAATTTCCATTATCCATCTAACCTCCTACAAAATATTATTACTAATACTATTATGTTCCAATATATGTAAAAAAATACATTAAGAATAATTTAGAATAAATTTTACAATTAAACATACCTTAATTTTTAAATCAACGATAAAAAAAACTCCTACATTTCAATGTAGGAGTTTAATCTAAAAATTTCTAAATAATTATATCTTTAATTGATTAAATATCTAAATTACGAACCTCATGGGCATGTTGATTAATAAATTCACGGCGAGGTTGAACTCGATCACCCATTAAAATGCTAAAAATAGCATCGGCTTCCATAGCATTTTCTAAATTAACTTTTAGTAAAGTCCTGGTTTCTGGGTTCATTGTTGTATCCCAAAGTTGTTCAGCATTCATTTCACCTAAACCTTTATAACGTTGCGCCTCCCATCGTTCTCCCTCATGATTTTTCGTAAACCTTTCTAGTTCAGAGTCATTATAAAGATAATATACTTTTTTACCACGAGACATTTTATATAAAGGCGGTTGGGCTATATAAATATAACCTTTTTCAATTAATGGTTTCATATAGCGATAAAAAAACGTTAACAACAAAGTCCGAATATGCGAACCATCAACATCAGCATCTGCCATTAAAATAATTTTATGATAACGGGCTTTATCTATATTAAAATCTTCACCAATACCGGTTCCAAGGGCTGTAATAATAGTTCTTATTTCTTCATTGTTTAAGATTTTATCAAGTCTTGCCTTTTCTACATTTATTATCTTACCTCTTAATGGTAAAATAGCCTGAAAACGACGGTCACGACCTTGTTTTGCTGAACCTCCAGCAGAATCACCCTCAACAAGAAAAAGTTCAGAAAGAGAAGGATCTTTATGAGTACAATCAGCCAGTTTTCCTGGTAATGAAGTTATTTCAAGTGCATTTTTTCTTCGAGTTAATTCCCTGGCTTTTCTAGCTGCTTCACGAACTCTAAAAGCATTAATTGCTTTATCTACAATTTTACGAGCTATTTTAGGATTTTCATCTAGATATGAACCAAGCTTCTCTACCATAAGGGAATCAACTAATCCCCTTACCTCACTATTACCTAACTTTGTTTTTGTCTGTCCCTCAAATTGAGGTTCTATAACCTTAACACTAATAACAGCTGCTAGACCTTCCCTAATATCATCACCAGAAAGATTACTGTCATTTTCTTTTAAAATATTAAATCTACGGGCATAGTCGTTAATTATCCTAGTTAGGGCAGTTTTAAAACCTGCCTCATGACTACCGCCTTCAACTGTATGAATATTATTAGCATAAGATAATAATATTTCATTAAAACCATCGTTATACTGCATAGCTACTTCTATCTGAACATTATTTTTTTCACCGCTAAAATATAGGGGTTTATTAAAAAGAGGAGTTTTATTTTTATTTAGATATTTTACAAAATCAATTATCCCACCATTATGATGGTAAACTTTCTCAGTATCATCTCTTTTATCTTTAAAAACAATCTTAACGCCTTTATTTAAAAAAGAAAGCTCTTGTAAACGTCTACAAATTATGTCTTTCTTAAAAGTTATATCTTCAAATATTTCGTCATCAGGAATAAAAGTAACACTGGTTCCATTGGTCTTTGACTTACCAATAATCTTTAATTCCGAAACCTTTATACCACGTCTATATTCTTGGTGATAAATTTTATTATCACGTTTTATCTTTATCTCCAACCAGCTAGACAAAGCATTGACCACAGAAAGGCCAACACCATGCAACCCACCAGATACTTTATATCCATTACCACCAAATTTACCACCAGCATGAAGCATTGTTAGAGCTACTTCAACTGCTGGAAGGCCTGTTTTTTCATGAATATCTACTGGTATACCACGTCCATTATCACTAACAGTTAAACTACCATTTTGACCAATTATTACTTCAATATAATCACAATATCCTGCTAGAGCTTCATCAATACTATTATCAACTAATTCAAAAACTAATTGGTGTAAACCACGCTCGCCAGTGTTACCTATATACATACCTGGCCGACGCCGTACAGCTTCTAAGCCTTCTAGTACTTGTATTTCATTAGCAGTATATTCTGTAGTTGCTAACTGTTCTTGTTCCATTTTATCCTCCAAAAATATACTTATCATCATTATCAAAATATAGCACAAAATTTAAAATAGCTTCAAGTAACAGCCCTAACAGTAATTTCAATTAGATAAATACTCTATACCATATCAACTAAGTTAAAAGCCCTTTTAACTAACGTATTGGAAGAAATTGAAGAATAATAAATATTTTTACCAGTAATTATACATGACTTAAGGTTTTTATCTTTAAATTCTTCTTTCATTTTTTCATCTTGAGATGCAAAAAAATCCTTCGTACTAGATGACCTTCCTGCAGTACTAATATTAATAATTGCAATTATATCCCTACAGGGAATGACCGTATCTCCCCCAATATGTAAATACATATAACCCCTCCTAAAATCTATTTTACTACAATATTAGAATATATTGAGACATTATTTATATTTTTTTACATATCTTTCCTGAGTATATTTCCCAAATTGTTGCATTATTTATTAGGTTTTGAGGCAATTTATTTATCTCAGCTGTTGTTATAAAAGCCTGATTTGAATTTACTAATAAATCTAATAATGCACATTGACGAAATTCATCTAGTTCTGAAAATACATCATCGAAAAGCAAAATCGGCATTTTACCTATAACTTTTTCAAAATATTGTGCTTCTGCTATTTTTAAAACTAATATTGCTGTTCTTTGTTGTCCTTGTGAGGCAAAATTCCGGGCATCATAATTATTTATATAAAAAGAAAAATCATCTCGATGAGGACCCCAGAGAGTGTTACCAGTTTGAATTTCTTTATTCTTGTTTATAGCTATTTTATTTCTCCATTCATTTGGATCTTCAATATTTGGCTTGTAAATAAGGGATAAATTCTCATTGCGACCTATTTTTTGATAAAGTGAATTTATAAAGGGCATAATTTCATTTAAAAAAACTGAACGTTTTTTAATTATTTTTGTACCGATATCTATTAGTTGTATATTCCAAGGTTCTAGTTCATTTTTACTAGCTTGACCTTCTTTTATAGATTTCAATAAATCATTCCGCTGTAATAGTATCTTACGATACTCCTGTAAATTTCGACAATAAATTTTATCTAATATACTTATTTCTCTATCTAAAAAATTTCTTCTATAGGCTGGGGCCCCTTTTAATAAATTAAGGTCGTCAGGTCCAAAATAAATTACAGGTATAATTCCTAATAATTGCAGAAATTTACTTTTAAAACCGTTTATTGTTAACTCTTTTTTATTTTTTTGGTATACAATTTCAATTTCTGTTGGTTCCCCACCAATAATACAGTTACCTTTAATTTTGAATAAATGATGACCCCAATTTATTAATTGCTGGTCTTTTTTTTGGCGGAAAGAACGAGCAATTCCTAAATATCCTATAGATTCTAAAAGATTAGTTTTACCGACTCCATTCGGCCCATATATAATATTAATTCCTGGTTCACAAGACCAGGAAATTTTTTCATAGCTACGAAAATTAATCAGTCGAAGCTTTTCTAAGCTTAAGGCAGACACCCTTTACCTCCACCTCATCACCAGGTACTAAGTTATGACTTCTATGTGTTTCTATTTTTCCATTTACTTTAACTAACCCATCATTTATTATTTCTTTTGCTTGGCCTCCAGTTGATACAATTCCTGCCCATTTTAAAAATTGATCCAGTCTTATGACTGGACTTTCAATTTCAATATATTTAATATCTATCACCTCAATTACCTTTTATTTTTAACCAACTCGTACAGGCAATATTAGACAGAAGTAATTATCGTTGTCTTGTGGTTTAACAACTATAGGTTTTAATGGTGCAATCATCTTAATATCAATATTTTCATCATCTATAATTCTCAAAGTCTCAACTAAATATCGACCATTTAAAGCTAACTTAAGAGATTCTCCTTCTATATTAGCTGGTAATTCTTCTTCTAAATTTCCAACTTCAGCAGCTTCACTGGTAACTTTTACTTTATTCTCTCCTACTTCAAAAAAGATTATATGAGAACGTGTTTTTATTTCATCTTTTGCGAGTAAGGTGGCTCGTTCAGCAGTATCTAAAAGATCTCTTGTTGGCAGTTTAACAGAAGTATTATATTTTTCTGGTATAACCTGTCTGTAATGGGGAAATTTTCCATTCATTAATCTAGCATATAAAGTTGTTGATTCGTATTGAATATAAATCTGATTGGAATTAATTGTTAGATTAACCTTATTATCATTATTTGGTAATAATCTAGCTAATTCATTCATAGCCCTATTAGCAATTAGAGCATTAAAAGGCTTTTCGTTTGCTATACTTAATGGTTCATTATGATAAACAGCCAATCTATGAGTATCAGTAGCAACTAAATTGAAATAATTTTTCTCTGGTTCTATTTCTAGTAATATACCATTAAATACACTTTGTAAATCTTCACTACCAGTAGCAATACTAACTTTACGAATAGCATCTTTTAATTTATTTGCCTCAACTTCAAAAGAAAAGCTGCCTTCAATGTTTGGTAACGAAGGAAATTGGTTAGGATCAATATTGTTCAATTCAATTTTAGATTGGTGATAAGATATTTCAACCTTATTATTATCTAGACTTTTTATATTAATAGGAATTGGTGGTAATCTACGAACCATTTCAGTAAAAATTCGCGCTGGTAATAATAAGGTACCTTTTTCTATTACTTCTACTGGAAAACTATGAATAATACCTAAATCTAAATCTGTACCATGTAAAGTTAATGTATCGTTTTTAGCTTCCAATAAAATCCCGGTTAGTGCTGGTAATGTAGTTGTTGATGCAACTGCTCGATAAACTTTTTGCACTGCATTTACTAACTGTGGTTGTGGACAGTTTATATTCATTGTTTACCTCCTTCATCATCTATATAAGATCATTAACTTTAGTAATAGTAGTAATAAGGATTGTGGATTTGTTAATATTCTTTAAAAAATGAGAACTTTACTTATTCTGTGGTTGTGAATTATTGGTTCTTAATTTGTTGTGTAATTTGGGAAATAACTTGGGGTAAAGAAGGATCCTTTTTTAAGTCATCTCGAATTTTATCATAAGCGTGGATAACTGTTGTATGATCTCTACCACCAAATTCTTCACCTATTTTAGGTAATGAAGAATCTGTCATTTCTCGAGCTAAATACATTGCAATTTGGCGGGGGTAAGATACAGATCTTGTTCGTTTTTTTCCCTTAAGGTCTTCAATTTTTAAGTTAAAATATTTAGCTACAGTTTCTTGAATTAACTTAATGGTGATTGGTTTAGGTCTAGATAATGTTAATACATCTTTTAAAATTTCTTCAGTTAATTCTTGTGTTATTTCTTTTTTTGTTAGGGAAGCATAAGCTGCTACTCTGATCAAAGCTCCTTCTAATTCTCTTATATTACTATTTATTTTTTGAGCAATAAAAAACATGACTTCATCTGAAAGTTTAATATTTTCGGCTTGTGCTTTTTTACGTAAAATTGCGATTCTTGTTTCAAGGTCGGGGGGCTGAATATCGGTAATAAGACCCCATTCAAAGCGTGAACGTAAACGAGCTTCTAGAGTAGGGATTTCTTTTGGGGGTCGGTCACTTGAAATAATTATTTGTCTGTTAGCTTCATATAAATGGTTAAAGGTATGAAAAAATTCTTCTTGAGTCCGTTCTTTATTAGCTAAAAATTGGATATCATCTATTAATAGGACATCGATGCTCCGATATTTATTACGGAAATTTTCAGTAGTTTCATCACGGATTGCATTAATAAGATCGTTGGTAAATTTTTCAGATGATATATACATAACCCGACTTTGAGGAACAGTTTCGAGAACGCGATGACCAATTGCTTGCATAAGGTGTGTTTTACCAAGACCTACACCGCCGTAAATAAATAAGGGATTATAAGAACTAGCTGGGGCATCAGCTACTGCAAGACAGGCAGCATGGGCAAAACGATTACTATCACCAACAACAAAAGTATCAAATGTATATTTTGGATTTAGAGCAGGAGTAGGTATTGAAGAATGATTTATTGTTTCTAATTCTTCTTTTTCTTCTATAGTGTTATTTTTAGGCATATTACAGGTTATTTGAATCTTTATTGGTCGTTTACCTAGTATCTTTTGTAAAGTTTCCTGTAATACAGGGTAAAAACGGCTTTGAATATAATCACGGGCAAATTCATTTGCTACAGCTAAAACAAAAGTATTGCCTTGCATTGTCAAAGGTTTGGCATCATAAAACCACGTTTCAAGTGTGGAAGAACTTAATTCTTTTGCTAACATTAATAAAACATCTTGCCAGATTGAATCAAGTTGATTTGGAGACAAAAAAAGAGACCTCCTTGGGGAAAATGTTTAAAAAATTTGATGTTTATATTAAGGATTTTGGGGATAAATATGTTATAAGAACGAAATTATGGCATTTCTAATCTTATCAGGTTTGGGGATAACTATCAACAGGTTTAAAAAATCCTTTTCCTTGACAGATTTTAAAAAAGTCAGCTATAATTTGTGATGATATCCAAGGAATAAGGTAAAAAGTAGAATAATTAGGAGGGAAAAGGGTGAAGAGGACTTATCAACCTAAAAGAAGACGACATAAAAGGGTTCATGGTTTTTTAAGACGCATGCGTACTCGTTCAGGTCAGAAAGTCATTAAGAATAGGCGTAGAAAGGGGAGAAAACGCCTGTCTGCTTAAGCAGCAGGCTTTAATCCATAGTGGAGGAGTAAATTGTTAGACTATAAACGGCGAATTGTTAAAACAAAGGAATTTCGTCGAGTGTATCGGTTTGGGCAAAAAGTATATGGTAATTTGCTAAAAATATATATTTGCACCAATCATTTAGATACAACCCGTTTTGGTTTTTCTATTTCCAAGAAGGTTGGTAAAGCTGTAAAAAGAAATTTGTTAAAAAGGCGCCTAAGGGAAATATGTCGCCAGAATTATCATTTATTTAAAAAAGGATATGATATTGTAATTGTAGCTGGAAAAAATTCTCCTGAGGTTAGTTTTAGTGAGTTGGAAAAACAAGTATTAAAGTTAGCACAAATTGGCAAAATTTTAGTTAAATATGGAAGCGACTCAAGTGATTAAGAACTTAGTTCTTAAATTAATTCGTATTTATCAGAAATATATTTCACCTCTACTAGGTTCGCGTTGTCGATTTTACCCAAGTTGTTCGCAATATACATATGAAGCTATAGAGAAATACGGATTAATAAGAGGTTTGTTTAAAGCCATTAAAAGAATTGTACGTTGTCACCCATGGCATCCTGGTGGTTATGACCCGATTAGGTAAAAAAATGGAGGTGAAACCTGCCAAAAGATAAAAAAGAGGCAGGTATCTATTGAATATTTTTGTAGAATTTATGTCACAATCCATACAACAACTATATAAATTTACCGCGATGTTGGGTTTACCCAATTATGGGTTAGCAATTATTTTATTTACTATTATAGTTAAAGTAGTTTTATATCCGTTAACGTTCAAACAACTTCGTTCAATGAGAAAAATGCAGGAGATACAGCCAAAAATTAAAGAAATACAGAAAAAGTATAAAGGAAACTCACAGAAAACACAGCAGGCAATTATGGAGCTGTATCAAAAAGAAAATATTAACCCTTTGGGTGGCTGTTTACCTTTACTAGTTCAGATGCCAATACTATATTATTTATTTAGTACTTTACGTACCTTTTTTAATCCATCAATTAATCCTGCCGTACAAATGGATCATGCCAATTTCTTTTGGGTTCCAAACTTAGGCCAGCCTGACCCATATATATTACCAGTGTTGGTAGCTACATTAACATTTTTCCAGCAGCAAGTTAGCATGGCGGGTACAAATCAAGAACAAAACCAAAAGATAATGCTATATATAATGCCATTAATAATTGGTTGGATGAGCAGAAACTTTCCTGCTGGGCTAGCACTATACTGGGTAACATTTAGTCTCATGGGAATTTTGGAGCAGTTTATAATTCGGCGGCAACCTCAAACAGTTAAGGAGGAAATCAGCGCTAAATGAAAGAGATAGAAGTTAGTGGTAAAAATGTAGAAGAAGCCATAGCAATTGCGCTGAAGGAACTAGGGGTAAACAGGGAAGATGTAGAGATTACAGTTTTGGAAGAAGGAAGTAAAGGTTTTTTGGGAATTTTAGGTTCACGTCAAGCTAGAGTAAGAGTGGTTGTTCCGGATAAACCTGAAAAACTTATTGAAGATTTTCTTGAAAAAGTTTTACAAAGCATGTGTATTGAGGCTGGTTTTGAAATAAGGCATAGGGAAGATTTTATTTTTGTAAGTTTTTATGGTAAAGAATTAGGGATTTTAATTGGTCGGCATGGTGAGACATTAGATGCATTGCAGTATTTATGTAATTTAGCAGTTAATAAAGTCTTAACTAATAGGGTTAAAATTATTCTTGATGTTGAAGGATATCGTAAACGTCGGGAACAAACATTAATAAATTTAGCTCGACGATTATCAAATAAGGTTAAAGAAACAGGAAAAAGAATAGTTCTTGAACCTATGAGTCCTCAAGAGAGACGAGTTATACATACTGCACTGCAAAATGATAGTAGGGTTTTAACTTTTAGTGAAGGACAAGAACCTAATCGTAAAGTTGTTATAGCCTTGCGTCAATAACTGTTTTCAGATAAAATATATATACTATGACTTATTGTGGCCCAGTGATACCGAAGTATTACTGGGTTTTGTTTATGATAAATTTGAATTGAGGAGGAAAAAAAACTGGAAGAAACAATTGCTGCTATTGCCACAGCTCCCGGTGAAGGTGGTATTGGTATAATTAGAATTAGTGGTAATGAGGCCATATCTATTGCTGATAAAATTTTTGTATCCCGTAGTGGAAAGGATTTAGCTTCTTCCAGTAGTCATACTTTATATCTGGGAACTATTGTTGATCCAAAGACAAACGAAAAAATAGATGAAGTGTTAACTAGTGTTATGCGGAAACCCCATAGTTATACTGTAGAAGATATTGTAGAAATAAATTGCCATGGCGGCGCTTTGGTATTAGCAAAAATACTACAAATAGTATTACAAAATGGAGCCAGGTTGGCTGAACCTGGTGAATTTACTCGCCGAGCTTTTATAAATGGTCGTATAGATTTAACTCAAGCAGAAGCTGTATTGGACATTATTCGTTCAAAGAGTAGTGCTGGATTAAAAACAGCTGTAAGTCAACTAGAAGGTAAATTATCAAAAAAAATAAATGAAATAAATAATTCCTTAACTGAAGTTTTAGCTTCGATTGAAGCAAATTTAGACTTTCCTGAGGAAGTTGGCGAACTTACTGATAATGAGTTTAAAAAGATATACACAGCAAAGGACGAAATTAATAAATTATTAAAAACCTGGGAAGATGGGCGCCTTCTTAGAGAGGGAATTAAAATTGCTATAGTTGGGCGTCCAAATGTTGGCAAGTCTAGTCTTTTGAATGCTTTACTTCATCAAGAAAGAGCTATTGTTAGCAATATTCCAGGTACAACTCGAGATACAATTGAGGAATCACTTCAGCTGGGTGGTTTCTCTTGCCGACTAATTGATACAGCTGGTTTAAGGGAAACTTATGATTCTTTAGAAAGCATAGGGGTAGCCCGAACAAAAAAGGCTGTTAATGAGGCTGATTTAATTTTAATGGTTGTTGATCTCAGTACAGGTATAATTAATGAGGATAAATTAATTTTTGAAGAAATTAAAGAAAAACCTTTTATACTAGTCGGTAATAAAGAAGATATTGCTGATAAAAATAATGAATCTCAATTTTTAAATTTTGCTGGTAATGCCACTAAAATAATTATTTCAGCACATGAAGGTAAGGGTTTGGAGGATTTATCAAAGGCTGTCCAAGAAAAAGTTTTAGGTGGCAGAGTTAATATTAGAACTGATGAGCCTCTTCTCACAAGAGCGCGTTATAAAGTGGCCTTAGAGAAAGCCAATGAACATTTAGAAGCTTTAATAAGGGCTTGGGAAGATAATATGCCAAGTGATTTATTAGCTATAGATTTATGGTCGGCAGTTAATTATTTAGGAGAGATTACAGGTTCTGTCGCCAGAGAGGATCTTTTAGATAAGATATTTAGTGAATTTTGTTTAGGAAAATAGTAAAAAAACAATTTTGAATTAGAAAGAAGGTGAAAAAAGTGATATACAATGCTGGTAATTATGATGTTATTGTTATTGGTGCTGGTCATGCAGGATGTGAAGCGGCTGTTGCATCAGCAAAACTGGGAGCTAGTACTTTATTGTTAACCATGAATTTAGACAGTATTGCATTAATGCCTTGTAATCCTTCAGTAGGGGGTCCTGCCAAAGGTAATTTAGTACGTGAAATAGATGCACTAGGGGGGATTATGGGTTTAAATACTGATCGCAGTCGTATCCAAATTAGACGGTTAAATATGAGTAAGGGTCCTGCTGTTAGGGCTTTAAGAGCTCAGGCTGATAAAAAGTTATATCAAAGGTTAATGACCATTTTATTAGAGCGTCAGGAAAACTTGGATGTAAAACAAGCTGAAGTTACAAGAATAATTGTTGAAAATGATAAAGTTAAAGGTGTCTTAACTAGAACAGGTGCCATTTTTTCATGTTCTACTGTTGTATTAACTACAGGGACTTATCTTCGAGGTAAAATTATTATTGGCGATGTATCTCATGAAGGTGGTCCAAATGGTCAATTTCCAGCAACTGAATTAGCTTTAAGTTTAAAAGAATTAGGTTTAAATATGGGAAGGTTTAAGACAGGTACTCCCCCTCGCATTAGTGGACGTTCTATCAATTGGGATAAATTAATTGAACAGCCTGGTGATAAGGGTCCATTAAACTTTTCTTTCTGGCATGATTGTTCTAATCGTCCCAATGTATCATGCTGGTTAACTCATACAAATGAAACGACACACAAAATTATTAGGGATAATTTAGATAGAGCTCCTTTGTTTAGTGGCCGGATTGAAGGGAAAGGACCACGTTATTGCCCTTCAATAGAAGATAAAGTTGTTCGATTTTCAGATAAACCTAGTCATCAGATATTCTTAGAGCCTGAAGGATTAGAAACAGAAGAATGGTATATACAAGGTTTATCTACCAGTTTACCAGAAGATGTACAGCTTCATATTTTGCATAGTATTCCTGGTTTAGAAAAAGCAGAAATGATGCGACCAGGGTATGCAATTGAGTACGATTATATAGATCCAACCCAATTAAAATTAAGTTTAGAATGTAAGACAATTAAGGGGTTGTTTACAGCTGGTCAGATTAACGGAACTTCAGGTTATGAAGAGGCGGCAGCCCAAGGTTTAATTGCTGGTATTAACGCTGCCAGGTTATTACAAGATAAAGAACCTCTTATTTTAAAGCGTAATCAAGCTTATATAGGCGTAATGATTGATGATTTAGTTACAAAAGGTGTATCAGAACCTTATCGTTTATTAACTTCCAGAGCAGAGCACAGATTACTTTTACGTGAAGACAATGCTGATTTACGTTTAGGTTTTATTGGTCATGAAATCGGTTTATTAAGTGATAAATGCTTTAAGAAACTAGAACAAAAGGAAAAAGGCATTAATAAAGGTATAGAGATATTAAAGAATAGCCATGTTGGTAGTCAGAATGAAAGCATACAAAGAATATTAAAGGATTGTAAGGAAACACCTTTAAAGAACACAGCTTCTTTAGCAGACCTTTTAAAGAGACCTAAGGTAAGATATCAACATCTAGCTGATTATGATTTAGTGCCGAAATTCCCTGTTGATGTTGCTAGTGAAATAGAAATGATAATAAAATATGAAGGTTATATTAATAAAGAAAATATGCAAGTCGAACGCCTTATGAAGCTGGAAGCAAAAAAAATACCTGATAATATAAATTATCGTAGTATACGTGGCCTATCGAACGAAAGTATCGACCATCTTGAAAGGGTAAGGCCGAGTTCTGTTGGCCAGGCTTTACGTATACCTGGTATCACTTCGGCAGATATTAATATACTGCTTGTATATTTAGAACAAAAACGTAGAGAAGGGGTAGTTGCTTGTGCCGGTTAATAGTCAAATAATTGAAACCTTTATACAGAATACCGGCATTGAAATAACTAATGATAAACAACTTAAATTAAGAAATTATATTGATTTATTAATGGAGTATAATAAGAAATTTAATTTAACCAATATAACTGAGGAGGGAGAAATATGGCGTAAGCATGTTATTGATTCCCTCCTTATTTTTTATTATTTAAAAATTCCAAATAGAATAAGTATGTTGGATGTCGGTACTGGTGCAGGAATTCCAGGTTTAGTTCTAAAAATATGTCGACCTGATTTAAAGATTACCTTATTAGAGTCCCAAAAAAAGAAAGTTAATTTTTTAAATTTAGTTATTGATAAATTGGGATTAAATGATGTATCTTGCATATGGGACAGGGCTGAAAAATTAGGTCATGATTTAAAATACAGAGAAAAATTTGATATGGTTGTTGCTCGTGGGGTAGCAAGTCTAAATATTTTAGCTGAGTATTGTCTTCCTTTTGTAAAGATTGATGGGTTAATGGTTGCTTATAAAGGACCTAAGGCTAAAACTGAATTAAGTGAAGCAAAAAATGCAATAAATCTTCTTGGAGGTAATGAAGTTATTTTAAAGGAATATAAACTTCCTGAAGGTGATGATGATCGATCTTTAATTATAATAAAAAAAGATACAATGACACCAAGTAAGTATCCAAGGCGGCCTGGTATAGCTTTTAAAAGACCAATTAAATGATAAATAATTAAGAATAGCAGGAAACAAGAAAATTAGTGACGAATTAAAGAAAAAAAAGGGGAGAGGTCCGGCCCATGGGCAAGGTTATTGCCGTTGCCAATCAAAAGGGCGGGGTTGGCAAAACAACAACAGCTGTTAACTTAAGCACGTGTTTAGCCCAAGAGGGTAAAAAAGTTCTATTAATTGATATTGATCCTCAGGGTAATGCTACAAGTGGATTGGGTTTAAATCGCTTAAAAATAGATCATAGCATCTATGATATTATCATTACGGGAGTACCGTTAGAAGGTGTAGTGATTTCAACCCAAATACCTAAGCTAAGTATTGTACCAGCTACTATTGAATTAGCGGGTGCTGAGGTTGAGTTAGTAACAGCTATAGCACGTGAGCAAAAACTAAAGAAGGCTTTAAAAGAGATTAAGAATCAATATGATTACATAATAATTGATTGCCCTCCTTCTTTAGGGTTATTAACGGTAAATGCTTTAACTGCTGCAGACAGGGTTTTGATACCCATACAATGTGAATATTATGCTTTAGAAGGTTTAGGTCAGTTAATGAACACAATTAAATTGGTATCTCGGCATTTAAACCCCAATCTAGAAATTGAAGGGGTTATTTTAACAATGTTTGATCCCAGGACCAATCTATCTTTACAAGTTGTAGATGAAGTTAAAAAGTATTTTTCAGAAAAGGTATATAAAAGTATTATTCCCCGCAATGTTCGTTTAAGTGAAGCTCCTAGTCATGGCCAACCGATTACCCTCTATGATTCTCGTTCTCGAGGAGCGGAAGCTTATAAAGAATTAGCCAAGGAGGTTATAGCTAATGGCTAAAAGGGGTTTAGGTCGGGGTTTAGATGCTTTAATACCGAAAGTAGAAGTAAAAGAAAATAAAAATGATAATAAAATTATAAATCTTGATATTGATCAAATTATTACTGGACACCATCAACCTCGCCAGGATTTTGATGAAGAAAAATTACAAGAACTTGCACAGTCAATTCGAGTTCATGGTGTTATACAGCCTATTGTTGTAAAACCGATTGGTGACAATTCATATGAAATAGTTGCAGGTGAACGACGTTGGCGGGCGTCTAAAAAAGCTGGTTTAGATAGTATACCTGCAATTATAAAAGAAATAGATGAACGTGAAACTGCTGAAATTGCTTTAATTGAAAATTTACAAAGGGAAGATTTAAACCCTATAGAGGAAGCTGAAGCATATCGAGAACTAATTAATAAATACAAATTAAAGCAGGATGAAATTGCAAAAAGAGTAGGAAAAAGCAGACCGGTTATCGCTAATGCTTTACGATTATTAAATTTACCAACTGAAGTAAAAACTTTACTTAAAAATAATCAAATTAGTCAAGGGCATGCCAGGTTATTATTAAGTTTACAAAATTCAGATCAACAGAGATTAATTACAAATAAAATTATAAAAGAAAAACTATCAGTTAGAGATACGGAAAAAGCAATCAAAAAATTATTAAAATCTCAAAAAGAGACCCATAAAGACAAAAAAGAGAAACCATCTAAGAAAGATGATTTAGAAATAAAGTTTTTTGAAGATCAATTACAACAATCATTAAGTACAAAGGTTAAATTAAGACATAATAAAAAAAATGGAAAAATAGAAATATATTATTTTGGATATGAAGATTTAGAAAGGATATTATCAATTTTAATTAAATAAAATGTTTCACGTGAAACATTTTAAAGTATTTATTAAGTATATATACATAAAAAACTTTGTACTTTAAATTTATAATAATCGTGAAGAGATACATATAATATCGGATTTAACTTTAAATTAAGTATAGAGGTATACAAGTATGTGGGGGACATGGGTTAATGTTTTAGCTATTTTAGTAGGTTCTTTTATTGGGTCATTTATAGGTAAATACCTACCTCGAAATTTATTAGAAACACTTACCCAGGCCACCGGCCTGGGTATTGTTTTAGTTGGGTTATCTATGTCAATTCAAAGTAGTAATCTTGTTTTGATAATTGTAAGTTTAGTGATAGGTGGTATTACCGGTGAGCTTATAGATATTGAAGGTAAGTTGGTGGGTTTTGGTCAAAAATTTGAGCAAAGAATTTCTATGAATGGTGGGGGAAAAATAACCAAGGCTTTTGTTAGTGCCAGTTTGGTATATTGCGTAGGGGCCATGGCCATTATGGGCCCTCTGGAAGCAGGATTGCGTAATAGTTATAACACATTATTTTCAAAAGCAATATTAGACGGCATTTTAGCTGTTTCTATGAGTACATCTCTTGGATGGGGTGTTGCTTTATCTTCAATTGCGGTACTTATGTATCAAGGGAGCCTTACGTTATTAGCTTCTTGGTTACAGTTTTACTTAACAAATGATGTTATAAGAGAAATTACTGCGAGTGGAGGTCTTTTAATAATTGCAATAGGTTTAAGTGTTCTAAAAATAAAGGATTTTAAAGTTGGTAATTTATTACCTGCTATACTTTATGCCGGCCTTTTATCGTTTTGGTTGCATTGGATATGACATAGTTTATAATTTTTTTAATAAAATCTAATTAAAGATTATAATAAAAATAAATTTTAAGCCTGTCCAATTTAATTTTGAAGGGACAGGCTTTTTTTTAATTAAAATATTGCGTTTATTTAAGAGAACAATCTATTTAAGAGAGGGGTCTTCGTTATTTTGAAGATTATCCTGGATAGTTTGCGCTGTAGTTAAAGCTGCTCTATAAACTTCTTTTATTGGGGTATTTGTTTTTTGGGCGATCTCAAGACAAGATTCAAATTCTGGAGCAATATTGGTAAAAATTTGTCCGGAACAAGGGTTTTTATAGTATCCTAACTTAACTTTAACTAAACCGTATGGGGTTGAAGCTTCAATAATACGGCGCTTACACATAATACGATTTTCATGGCGAAAACGTAATCCCAAAGTACTGGAATTACGAAAAATAGCAGAGGTAACTTGGGGTAAATTATTCTCTATACATAGGCAGGTTAAAAGAATTCCAGGTCTTCCTTTTTTCATTTGAATAGGAGTAAAATATGCATCTACAGCTCCAGCAGCCATAACTTCTGATTGGAGAACAGGGTAAAACTCTGGATTCATATCATCAATGTTAGTTTCAACTACTACTATCGTATCTTGCGTTTTTAGAGATGGATTAGTTATTTCACCTATAGCTAAGCGTAAAAGATTAGGATGGTCCAGGATGGTTTTACCTGCACCAAAACCTATACTTTTTAAATTCATAGTGGGATAATAACCGAATTCATCAGCTAATGTAGACATTAAAGCTGCACCGGTTGGCGTAACCAATTCAGCACGATCTTCAGTTCCGTAAATCGGGCAATTTTTTAGAAGGTAAAGAGTTGCAGGCGCAGGAGAAGGTAGTTTTCCATGTTGACAATTTACCCAGCCATAACCTAAAGGTAAAGGCGAGACTATAATTTTTTCGACTTTAAGAAGATAAAGACCAAGAACAGTACCTACTATATCAATAATTGCATCCACAGCACCAACTTCATGAAAATGAACATTCTCAGGTGTAGTACCATGAACCCTTGCTTCAGCTCGAGCCAAGTTTAAAAAAACAGAAGATGACTTTTTTTTGACTATTTTAGGTATTTTACTATTATCTATTAGTTCTAAAATATCTTTAAGATGGCGATGGGGTTGGTGATCTGAAACTTTAACAGTTACATCTGTAGCAGCAATACTATGTTGATTAACTTGTTTTATAATTAAGTCCCATCCTTCTATATTTAACAATTTCAAGTGGTTTATAAGTTCTTCCTTTGAAAGACCGTTGGATAACAAAGCTCCTAAACACATATCCCCGCTAACACCAGAAAAGCAATCAAAATAGGCAATTTTCAACTGTAACACTCCCTAATATCAGTTTATCCTTTTAATTTAAAACGAGTATTTAACCTTTTAAAAAAGAAAAAGTTTTTATTTTAAGACCTTATTTAAACTACCGCTCCGAAAACCTTCTGAATCTAAAGTAACATAGGTAAAACCTAACTTATGTAATTTATTAATAACTCTGTTTTTAACGTTAGATTTCATTAAAAAATCAAAAATATCTTGGTTAATTTCTAAGCGAACGATTGAGTTATGATGATGTACTCTAACTTTTTTTATACCTAAAGAGTGTAAATATGATTCAGCTTCTTCTATTTGTTTAAGTTTCTTTTTAGTTATTAAATTACCATAAGGAATCCGCGAAGCTAAACAGGATATAGAGGGTTTATGTCAGTTAGCTAAATTATAATATTTCGCTAGTTGCCGAATTTTCTCTTTCTTTAACCCTACTTCCATTAATGGGATTTTTATACCAAATTCTTTTGCGGCTTTAATAAAAGGTCGGAAATCATAAATATCGTCGGCGTTTGTACCATCGACTATCTCTTTAATTTCGTATCTTTTCGCTAATTTTTTAAGTGATGAAAAGAGAGCTTTTTTACAGAAATAACAACGCTCTGGAGGATTATTATTAAAGTTGGGTTTTTAAGTTGGTCGATATATACCCCAAAAATGCTTGATGTCTGATTTTTTAGTTAATTGATTAGCTAATTTTGTTTCAATCCTAGGAAAAATATCTGAAAAAGCAGTTGCTGCTATAATGTTAATGTCTTGAGTACTAGCTATTTTAAGTAGCAGACTGCTATCTACACCCTTGGAGAAAGCTATTAGTATTTTTCCCATATCTTGCAGATTATTTTTAAGAAGTTTTAATTTACTGGTGACTTCTCCATTTAAAATCAATTTCACTTCAAAAATAAAACAAATGGTTATATGTATTATATCACAGGCCTCATAATGGAAAGATTACCCTTTTTCTATCCTATTTTACTCACCTTGATTTGCTGCTAACGAACAACTTGGGGATCTGTTAACTAGGAAATTTTTTTATAAATATAGAACATTTGTTTATATTAATCAATATTTTAACCTTAAATAGACAGAGATTAAATAATTCTTATATAAAGTAAAAAAAAAGGAAAATGGCGATTTATGTGGAAAATATTTTTACTGATGTAATTTGCTCAGGAGGTTCTTGGAAAAAATGTCATGGCAATTAGTGGCTATGTTAATAGAACCATATTTCCCTATTGTTGTTTTGGTAATGGTAGTTTTACAAATTGTGTCTCTATTACTTTTTTTTCATTCTAAGTCAGAAATTAGACGCATTCAGGCAAGGATAAAACGTCTGGCGGAGATTGGTGAAGGCAATGATCTAACTACTATATTAGAAAGGTTTCAAGACTTAAAATCAATCCAAAAAGCCATTGATATATTACAAGAAAAAGTTAATGATCTTGGTGTATGTTTTGAAGGTAGTTTAAGTCGAATAGGGTTAGTCAGGTTTAATGCTTTTCCAGATACAGGTAGTGATTTGAGTTTTGCTCTTGCTATTCTTACCCATGAAGGTAATGGGTTTATCCTTACAAGTCTTTATGCAAGAGATGAGACACGTGTATTTATCAAACCGGTTAATGCAGGCCGATCTACTTATAAATTAAGTGAAGAGGAAGAAAAGGCCTTGGCAATATCTTTAGGTTTAGAAACTGGAGAGAATAAGAGAAAATAAGGTGGGGGTGGGGGTGAAAAGACTTCGTAGTGATCGTCATTTTACCCTTTTATTTGTTCCGGAAGGGCGAAAAAATGTTTGGAAGTGGTTTTTACCTGCTTGGGTTTTACATACATTAATCATTCTATTAGCCATACTGATGCTTTCTTTAGCAGGCTCAATAGTTACTGTTTGTTATTTAAAAAAGAAAGTTAATGAACTGCATTATATTGAAAAGATTAATAAGGTACAGGCTGAGCATATTCGTCAATTAGAAACCAAAGCTAGTTTATTACAAGAAAAAGTAGAAAAAATCGATACATTAGATAGTAAGGTTAGAAGTCTAATCGGCTTAGATAAGGAAAACAAACAGCACAAAAGTAATGCTTCACGTAGTGGTCGTTTAAGACCAAGGGAACAAATGCAAACATTAGAACAAATTGAGAATACCTTGAATTTAGTAGAGAATATAGTTCCAAAGCAAGAGAGAAAATTGGAAACATTGGCTAAAGAAATTGAACAGCATATAGATTACCAGGAAGCTTTACCTTCCCATTGGCCGGTTAGAGGACCTATATCCTCCCCATTTGGTGAGAGAAAGTCTCCCTTTGGGCATCATACAAGATTTCATGAGGGTATAGATATTGCAGCAAATTATGGTGCAGAGGTACAGGCAGCTGGTAGTGGACGTGTCATTTTTGCTGGTTGGAAGCCAGTATATGGGAAAACAATTATAATAGATCATGGCTATGGTTTTACAAGCTTTTACGGTCACAACAGTAAGTTGATGGTTAGTGAAGGTGATAAAGTACATAAAGGAGAGGTTATTGCTAGAGTTGGAAGTAGTGGACTAAGTACTGGACCTCATCTCCATTTTCAGATAAGTTTATATGGGCAACTTAGAAATCCTTTAGAGTTTTTGAATGGGGAGGTTTAGTTAAGATGTGGGGAAAAAAGAAAAGAATTAATATAGAAACTGCTGTCGCTGATACGGTTATAGGTAAAGGGGTTAAAATAACTGGTAATTTAGTATCAGATGGTGCAGTACGTATTGATGGTTTTATTGAAGGTGAGGTAACTACTGAAGGAGATTTAGTTGTAGGTGAAACCGGGAAAGTAGTTGCTAAGGTTAAAGCTGCTAATCTGTTGGTAGTGGGAATTATAAAAGGTGATGTAGAGACAGACGGTCAACTAGAGATAGCCCCAACCGGCAAAGTTGAGGGTAACGTTCATATGACTAGGCTTGTTGTGGAACCAGGTGGTGTGCTTCTGGGACATTCCCAAATGCCTGTTTCAGTCGATACTGATACCTATTCAGACGATTAAGTAATATAAGTAATAAATGTTAAATCAAAGGCATAATTTATACCATTAAAAATTAAAAGAACTAATAAAAAGCTAAGGCTATAGTCTATATGATTCAAATAGCTATAGCCTTAAAGTTTAACTTTAATAATATATTACTGTATTCCTTGAGCAATATTAGTTTGTTCATATTTATATATATGGGATAATCCCTGGTAAATAACTTCACTGATTTGCTGAGCCATACGCATGACAATACTTAGGCGAGTATTTTGTAAAACGAAATATTCCATGTATCCTCCGACATTAACAATACCAGTAAAATGAATATCTCCCACCTCTGGGAGATTTTTATTTACTCCAGCTCCAGGTCTTAATGCCCCTTGTGCTAAGGTGATGCAACCTACATTTTCGGATTTGCCAAGGCATGCATCTACAGCAATTATAAAAGGGTCAGGATATAAAGATTTTATTAAAGCTATTTTTTCTGTTAAATTACTAGCGTGAACCGGATCATCTAGAGTTCCAAAAACTGCAAATGGTAATTTCTTAATTTTCGATAAATAATTTCCTACTAATGGACCTAAACAATCGCCAGTGGACCGGTCTGTACCTATGTTTATAACAACAAAGGGTTGTTTAAAATCTGGGTTAAGTTTTTGTAAATGTTGAATAAAAGCCTTACTTAGCTTTTCAACTGCTTCTGGATCCTGATAATTATATTTTATTTTAGGTCTTAGTGGTACCTCAGTTGTATTTCGAAATATAAAAGGTAATGGAGCCATACCTTACCTCCTGAAATCTTTTTTGTGCCTAGAGTATATGCAAATATTAGATTTTTTATACTAAAGCGTTATGTAATAGGCATAAAATTATAAGAGATATTGAGGAGGTTTTTTTAATTGCTATCAGAACTAATTGTGGCCTTAACTTTGATAGGGACTTTGGTAGGGGCTGGTTTTGCATCTGGCCAAGAGCTTGTTCAGTTTTTTTTGACTTTAGGTAATAAAGCACCCCAAGCAATTGTATTAATGGGGGTTTTACTTAGTATAGAGGCTTTTATGGTTCGAAGCTTGGCTTTAAGGTGGCGAACTTCTTCTTATCATGATTTTTTTATTAATGTATTAGGAAATTGGTATCTTATAGCTGATATTATCATCACCGCATTCCTTTTTGGTGGTTTTTGTATAATGTTGGCCGGGGCAGGTTCGGTTGCTAAACATTATCTAGGTTTAACTTCATTTATTGGTAGTTTAATCTGCGGTGGTCTGGCTTTAATTGCTTGTCTCGGACGTGGTCGCGGTATTTTTACTTTAAATTTTTTATTAGTTCCAGTAATGTTGGTTATTATAATTATGATAGGTTGTAAAAACTTACCAAGTTCCCAAATATCGATAATGGAAATTCCTGCAAAAGGACTTGTTACTACTAATTGGATTATTAATGCCTTTCTGTATGTAACTTATAATATGGTAACCGGAATGGTTTTGCTAACTTCATTACCAAGTTCTAAAAACGGAGCAATTGGAGCTGCAATTGGCAGTATTGTTTTAGCTGCATTGGCCTTTTTGTTAATTATTGTTCTTTCGCAGTTATCTTTAGAAGGATTACAAAAAGAACTACCTTTATTATATTTTGTAAGTGAGTTTCAACCTAACTTAAAAAATCTATATGCGATAGTCCTTTTGTTAGCAATGATTACAACAGCAACAGGTGATCTTTATGGTTTAGCAGAAAGATTAGGTAAGATACCACATCTTACGCCTCAATTGGTAGCTATTATTCTTTTACTTATAGCATTACCTTTAACTAATTTAGGATTTACAAGTTTAATTGCCTGGATTTACCCTGTTTTTGGCTATTTGGGGTTATTTGTTGTAATTTTGTCCTTAAAACGTATCCTTGGGAACATTTAAAGGGAGAAGGATTTTATATATTAGTTGTCGAAAAAAGTAGTTATTTGGGAAATTAAGAGAAAGGAGTGAAGGACATGGTGCCACACCCCCCCGGTATCTGGTTGCAGGGGGTGCTTTAAAGTAATATTGCTTTCTTTTTTCCTATTAGCAATATTACTTATTGGCGGTTGCGGTGGAGGATCATTAGACCAGTCTACTCAAACTAAGACCGGTGTAAATATAAAAGAAGCGCGTCCTGTTCTATGTGATTCAAAATTAGATAGAGTTGTGGTATATTACCTAACCAAAGATAAAGAGTATTTAGTACCTGTAACTGCGACATTTAACCCTACCAGGGAAGTAGCAAAGATTGCAGTAGAGAAATTGTTAGCAGGCCCAGAGGATGAAACTTTAGAACAAGTTTTTCCTCGTGGTGTTAAACTTCGTCAAGTCTTTTTATCAGAAAAAAAACAAACTGTTTATGTTGATTTAACTGAAGGTATTAATAAACTTCTTGACAGGAAGCAAGCTGAATTAGCTGTCAAAGCCTTGGTACTAACTATGACAGAGTTAAAGGGCATTGATAAAGTACAAATAATGGTCAATGGTAGTATAGTCCCCCATGTATGTGGGGTTCAAATAGATAAACCTCTAAAACGTCCGGATATTATAAATGAGTTAATATACAAAAATCAAAAAGGTGTGCAGGTTTTCTTTAATGAGAAAACGGCACAATATCTTGTTCCAGTTACTGTTCCATTACCAGCTGGGACAGATAGGGAAAATTTACCTCTTGCTGCTGTCCAGGCTTTATTAACTGGGCCACCATCTGATTCTGGTCTGTTAAGAACAATTTGGCCTGGGACTGAACTTCTAGGTTTTGACGTAAAATCTGGTATAGCCAAAGTTAATTTAAGCAAGCAGGCTATAGGGTATGGTGGTGGAAGTTGTGCAGAAACCTCTTTTATTAATTCACTTCTTTTCACTTTGACTCAATTTAAAAACATAGATAAAGTTGAAATATTGATAGAGGGCAAAACTTTAAAGTATTTGCCTGAAGGTACAGAAATAGAAAAACCTTTGGTCTGCCGAGCTAGTATTAATAATCTTAATAGTAAATAATGTCTTTAATGGATATTTATTTGTACTTATTTCTGTTTTTCGTTGTCTACTTTTGGCATACGTATTTCTAAAATACCATCTTTATACGTTGCAGAAGCGTTTTCAGGTTTTACTTGAGTTGGTAAACTGACTGTTCTAGAAAAATTACCGTAAAAACGTTTTGCCCGATGATAATTCCGTTCTTTGTCTTCCCTATTACGTTGTATTTCACCCTGGATGTTTAAAGTATTTCAGTAGCGGTTATTTTAACATCATTTTTTGAAACTAGTCCGGGTAAATAAACGTTGATGACTACTTCGCTATCGGTTTGATAAATATCGAAACGAGGTCCATTAAAGAACATTTCCTTAGGAAAACTATTCAATACATGCCATGGACACCACGGCGTTATATCCATTTTTAATTTCTCCTTGGATTTTTTTTATTATTTGTTATGGCATAATAATACATGCAAGTCTTATGGAACTGGTGCACTTGCCCAGTTCCACTTTTTAGTTAAGCAAGATAGTAATATAATAAAAAATGTAAAATTTAATAAAAATTTTATTCTGATACTTTTTATGGAGGCACATTGCCTATGAAAAATGATCTAAGGAGACAACTGCCATCGATTAACCAATTGATAGAATATCCACTTTTACAGGGGCTTAATAGAGAGGATCACAATCTTGTTGTAAATTGTGCTCGCGGAGTTGTAAATAAATGGCGTCAAAAAATAGGGAATGGTCAGACTGATTTGCCACTAATATCAGAATTAGCACAAGAAGTAAAGGATAAATATCTATCCACTAAATGTACAAATTTACGTCGTGTAATCAATGCTACGGGTACAATCTTACACACAAATTTAGGACGTGCCGTATTAAGTAAAAAAGCTACGGAAGCGATTATAAAGGTTTCTAAACATTATTCAAACCTGGAATATGATTTATTAAAAGGTAAGAGGGGAAATAGATACGACCATGTTACTGGGTTACTACAGGAACTTACTGGTTGTGAAGCTGCATTAGTCGTAAATAATAATGCAGCTGCGGTACTCTTAGCACTATCAGCTTTAGCAGTTGGAAGAGAGACTGTTATTTCACGGGGTCAGTTGGTTGAAATTGGAGGTTCTTTTAGGGTGCCTGAAGTCATGGCTCAGAGTGGTACCCGATTAGTGGAAGTTGGTACTACTAATAAAACCTACCCCCGAGATTATGAAGCTGCGATAAATCCAGAAACAGCCCTAATCCTTAAAGTCCATCCTAGCAATTATCGTATACAGGGCTTTACTCAGGAGGTTTCGACCAAAGAACTCGTTGAAGTAGGGTCGCGTTGGGGAATACCTGTTATGGAAGATTTGGGGAGTGGTTTCCTTATTGACTTAAATGAATATGGAATTAGTGGAGAACCTACGGTACAAGATGAAATTAAACAAGGGTTAGATGTTGTTACCTTTAGTGGAGATAAATTGTTGGGAGGTCCACAAGCAGGAATTATTGTGGGGCGACGTGACTTAATTAAGGAAATGGAACGTCACCCTCTAAACAGGGCATTGCGAATTGATAAAATGACGTTAGCAGCTTTAGAGGCAACTTTACAGATATATCGTAATCCTTCAAGAGCTATCGAAGAAATTCCTACCTTGAAGGCATTAATAACAAAAAAAGAAGTTCTTTATCAAAAGGCAAAGAATTTGAAGGAACTAGCTAATGATAAATTAGAAACGAGGGCAAAGATTAGTTTAATTGAAATCAATTCAAAGGTGGGAGGAGGAGCTTTGCCTTTAACACTATTACCATCTTGGGGGATAGCTATAAAACCCATTAGCATGGGTGTTGATGAATTATTAGAAAAACTTCGTAAAACAAATCCACCGGTATTGTCACGAATCCGGGAGGAAAATCTAGTTATTGATGTTCGTACACTATTACCTGGTGAAGATATAGAACTAATTAAGGCACTGGTTCAGGCTTTGGGGGAATAAAAAATGAAATACGTTATTGTAGGGACAGCAGGTCATATTGACCATGGAAAAACGGTTTTGGTTAAAGCCTTAACAGGTGTTGATACCGATCGTCTTAAGGAAGAAAAAAAACGTGGCATCTCAATTGAACTAGGCTTTGCTCCTTTAGTTTTACCTGGTGGTCGTAAGTTGGGTTTAGTAGATGTCCCTGGACATGAACGGTTTGTTCGCCAGATGTTAGCTGGTGTCGGGGGAATGGACTTAGTTATGCTGGTAGTAGCTGCTGATGAAGGGGTTATGCCGCAGACGAAAGAGCATTTGGACATTATTGATTTACTTCAAATAAAAAAAGGAATTGTAGTCATAACGAAGACCGATTTAGTAGACGAGGAATGGCTTCAGTTAGTTAAAGAAGATATAGTTAAAGTCGTTGAGGGAACAATTCTAGAATCTGCCCCTATAATTCCCGTATCTGCTATCAGAGGTGAGGGTATCTCTGAGCTAATACACCAGTTAGAGATTCTGGTAGATACTATATCACCTAGACTCACCACAGGATCAATCCGATTGCCTGTAGACAGGGTATTTACAGTAACAGGATTTGGTACTGTTGTTACTGGAACCCTTTGGACAGGAACTATAAAATTAGGCGATGAGTTAGAAATTCAACCCCAAGGGATAAAAACTAAAGTCCGCAATATACAAGTACATGGGCAAACAGTAAAGCAAGCCCAGGCAGGTCAAAGGGTTGCTTTAAATTTAGCTGGAATTGATGCAGATAGTATAAACCGTGGAAGTACCCTTTTAACACCTGGTTTTTTACGTCCCACATATCGCTTAGACGCCAAATTTAAGCTTTTAGACGGAGCTCGTACTCTATCTAATCGCACTCGTGTTCGTTTTTATCTTGGTACCTGTGAAGCCTTAGGACGTATTGTACTACTTGATCGAGATAAATTAAGTAGCGGCGAAACAGCATTTGTCCAACTTTTGATGGAAACTCCTGTGGTTGCCAACCGGGGTGATCGTTTTATATTACGAAGCTATTCACCTATGGCGACAATTGGTGGGGGGCAAATTGTTGACCCGTACCCCAAAAAGCATCGTCGTTTTCAAACACAGGTGTTGGAAGCTCTTAGATTACGTCTTGAAGGTTCACCTGAAGATGTTTTATCTCAAGTTATAAAAGAACAGCCTAAAGGTATTGAGTGTAAAGATGCTGCTCTGAAAGCCTCCTTACCACCTGAAGAAGCTAAAAAATTATTATTTAATATGGAAGAAAAAGGGATAGTCGTTCTGCTATCCGCTGATGATGACTCATATGTGTTAAGTAAAGAACGTTATTTAGAATGGTGGGAGAAAACTTCAAAAGCATTAATAGAATTTCATAAAAAATACCCATTACGCCCAGGTTTGGCTAGAGAAGAATTACGTTCACGCTTTTTCCCTTACTTGACACTAAAACTTTTTCAGGTTCTTTTGGGAAAATGGGCTGATGAAGGGTTAATTGGGTTAGATAAAAATTTTGTTTTTCATGTTGGTTTTACACCACAATTAGATAATAAACAGAAAGAAATTCTTAAAAACATTGAAAAAAGGTATTTATCAGCTCATTGGCAACCACCAAGTTTTAATGAAATAGCTAAAGAATTAAAATTATCTCCCTTAGAACTTGAAGAATATACTCACTATTTAAATAGGAAAGGTGTTTTAGTTAAAATAACAGATGAATTCTACTGGCATAAAGAAGCCTTTAATTCAGCCTGTGACCTGCTTAAAGATAAATATAAAAAAGGTTCTTTTACTTTGGCAGATGTCAGAGATACTTTAGGGTCTTCAAGGAAATACGTATTACCATTTCTTGAATACCTGGATCGAGTTAAAATTACCAGGCGCCAGGGGGACGAAAGAGTACTAATTCACAATTGACAGTTTTTCTGGGACAGGTTTATAATAACTTTAAATATGTTCCTTTAAAGGAAAAAAGAAAATGGAGGAGGATTAGAGAAATTGGGGAGAGGCATTAAGAAGTTTGCATTTTTTGCCCTGGTGATGCTATTATCTGCAGCACTAATTGTTGGCTGTGGCCAAGCAGAACAGCAAGGGGTCACAGACAGCGATCAAGTTAATATCGGTGTTAACTATGAGCTGTCTGGAGCTGTGGCTACTTACGGTACTGCTACCAAAAACGGTATCGAATTAGCCTTTGAAGAAATCAATAATAATGGTGGCGTTTTGGGTGGTAAGAAGATAAACCCAATCATTCGCGACAATGGTAGTAAGAATGAAGAAGCAATGAGTGTTGCCAGTAAGTTAGTTGCTGAAGACAACGTTGTTGCTCTTTTAGGACCAGCTACCTCAGGAGCTACATTATCCGCAGTACCTGTAGCAACTGATAATAAAATTCCATTACTTACTACATCTGCTACAAACCCTGATGTAACAGTTGATCCTAATACTAAAAAGGTAAGAGATTACATTTTCCGTATTTGTTTTATTGACCCTCCTCAAGCTATTGTTGGTGCTACCTTTGCATATGACAAGCTTGGTGCCAGAAAAGCTGGTATTCTTTATGACAATTCCAATGATTACAGTAAAGGTCTTTACCAAGTATTTAAGGATGAGTTCGCCAAAAAAGGTGGCGAGATTGTAGCTGAAGAAAGTTTTAACCAAGGAGACCAGGATTTCCGTCCGGCCTTAACTGCTTTTAAAAGAGCCAATTGCGATGTTCGGAAGTAGAGATGAATAGGCCGTTTTAGGGCAGTGGCAAAAATATTTTACCCCGGCACGGATCAGGATTTATGCGGGT
>JASKKH010000037.1 GCA_030154265.1 Clostridia bacterium | reverse complement strand
TTTGGCTAAACCATCATTTCCGGTTTTCAAACAGCTTTATTATCTTTATTTCGACTACCTTGTGCCATTATTAGGTCGTTTAGGAATAGGAACAGACGGTCCGTACAGTTATTTACCGCGTTCTCTTAAAATATTTCCTCATCAAGAGGAGATTCGTAAATTATTTGCTTCAATTGGCTTAGAAGACGCTCAATGTTTTGAGTTAACAGGTGGTGTAGTAGCTGTACATGTAGGAATAAAACCTCAAAAATAAAACAAATTAAGTAACTGTTATATAAAGGTTTCTAACGAAGGGAGAATCGCTTTAGAATACAGAATAAGGTTCTCCTTTTTGTATATTTTAAATACGATAATGTGGTTGATTGGTTATAGGAGGCAGGCCCCTATGGACCGTGCTGAACAACTTTGGAACGAAAAGATACCAAATTTATTATTGGAATTTTCCATTCCTGCAATTGTCGGAACATTATGTCTGTAACATTGAATCTTAAGAGCAATTGAAAATAAGTTAGTATTTTAGGAAAAAGTAGTATAATTACAATATGATAACTTAAATTCCGAAAAGGAGAATTGTCATGAAAGCAGTAGTATCATTTTACCGTTGTGACATATGTGGCAACCTGGTGGGGTTGATTAAAAACGGAGGCGGACAGCTGGTTTGTTGTGGCAAACCTATGAAGAAGCTGCTAGCTAATACTACAGAGGCATCAACGGAAAAACATATGCCTGTTGCTACAAGGAAGGATGGAAAGATTTATGTGGAAGTAGGTTCTATGTCCCATCCTATGACAGATGGTCACTATATAGAATGGATTGCTGTAGTATCAGACGATGGTACAGAACGGATTTCACTTTCGCCGACCGATGAGCCTGAAGCCGTATTCTGTGATAAGAAGAATGCAGATGTTTATGCTTACTGCAACCTCCATGGATTGTGGAAGGCGGAGGTAAAATAAGAGTTCTACCTAAATTTAATTGGTAAAGGAGACGTGAATATGAAACCGTTAAAAGGTACAAAAACTGCTGAAAATTTAATGAAAGCCTTTGCAGGCGAGTCACAAGCAAGAAATCGTTATACATATTATGCATCTACAGCCAAAAAAGAAGGTTATGTGCAGATTGCCAACCTGTTTACTGAGACAGCAGAAAATGAAAAGGAACATGCCAAAATATTTTTTAAATTCTTAAATGAAAGCCTGAATGGAGAAGTGGTGGAAATAAATGCAGGCTATCCTGTTGCATTAGGTGACACGAAAGCTAACCTGCTTGCAGCAGCCAATGGTGAAAAAGAAGAATGGTCTGAACTTTATCCTGAATTTGCGAGGGTTGCCGAAGAGGAAGGTTTTTCTGATATAGCAGAGGCTTTCAGGAAAATTGCTAAAGTGGAAAAGTACCATGAAGTAAGATATAGGAAATTGTTTAAGAACATAGAAAACGGAATAGCATTTAAAAAAGGTACTGTTGTTTTTTGGAAGTGCAATAACTGCGGATATATTCATGAGGGGGAATGCGTTCCTGAAGTATGTCCAGCCTGTGCACATCCTCAAGGATACTTTGAAGTATTTGTGGAAAATTATTGATATTAAAGTGTGAATTTTTCAATATAGGAATACGCTTATAGTTTTATTTTAGGTTGAGACGAGTACATTTTTTTTAGCCATATTTCTAATGGTATATAATATACTTACCAGAAAAGCAGAAAGAAATGGTATTTCACAGGAAAATTCTGTAGCTTCAGTACAGGAGGCAGTTTAGTCCAGGGAATTGTCTGCTTCTTAGCATAATTTGGTATAAACAATGCAAACTTGAGCAATATTGCTTTGACTTTTAAAGGAGCAGTGAGTAAATTTTATTTATAGCTGTAACATGGATAAGAAAAAGCATCTTATCTTTACAAATGAGATTTATATCTAAATAGAAGGTATAATCTCTTTTTACATAAAAATATTAGAAAGCGAAGGAGTAAGTGTCATGCCAAATATTTTTCCAGACCCAATAAGAAACTTACCTGAAGCAGATATTCCTTTAAAAGGGGTAAAAGCGTTTTTATCTCAAGGAGGGAACCACCAAATTATTTTCATGGAGTTTTCCGAAGATGTTGACTTGCCAGAGCATTCCCATAAAAGCCAGTGGGGTGTAGTTTTGGAAGGTAAGATTGATTTGGTGATAGGTGGTATAAAACATACATATACTAAAGGTGACAGTTATTTCATTCCAGAAGGAGTAAGCCATTCTGGTCGTATTTATGCGGGATTTGCTGTAGTAGAGTATTTTGACCAAAAAGATAGATATAAAGCAAAAGTGTGATGGATAAACCAGATATTTTAGTTTTTAGATATTAGAAAAGGTGCTGATGTATAAATAAAAAAATGCATTTCCGAGAAAAATAAAATTTTTCCGATGAAAATAAAGTGTTTCCGAGTTGATAGGGTTAAGGGATAAGATTTAAGAAACAAGGAAAATTTAGAGAATGCTTGAGAAATAAGGGTTGAGAGGGATTTTGTGTATTTGATCTTTATACAATTTTCTCAAGCAAAAAAGTGTTTCCGATTAGGAAGTAATTTGAGAAAAAGATAGTTAAAAAGGTTTAAGGATAAAGGATAAAGGTAGTAAAGATAATTAAGGGATAAGTGCAAAGCCTTGAAGAATAAGGGCTTGAGATACTTATCCCTTTTTATATTTGATCCATGATCCTACCTTCAAGGAAAATGTTTTTTACTAAAATTCCTTCCATATTTTGACATAAGAGGTAATACTATGATTGGTTTAGGAAAAAATTTATTTACTCTCATAAAATCCCATGTAGATTTCATGCGGGTTTGCGGGCACGGAAAGGGAAAGGATTTTTTTTAGACATACACCTCCATCTTTAGACGAGTATTCTTTATACTGTAGTTGCTTCAGTTCCGAATTGAATTTTTTCTTTGGGCGTTCCATTGAATAATTGCTACGTTTTTTAGGTTCAAGTCCTTTTATTCCGTCCTTGAGATATCTAGTACGCCATTCACGTATCAATCTTGCGTTTAAATTGAATTTTACAGCTAAATCATCTTGTAGAAATTCCTTGTTGCAAATTTTGCACAACAGAAAGTTTAAACTCTGGTGAATGTTTTCTAAATTTTTGTCCCTTTTTGGCCATAAAAATACCCACTAAGTAGATATATAGGTTTTTTCCGTGTCTACTTAGAGGGTATTAGTTCACTCACCAATGACAAAAAAGTTTTTCTGATGAGGATAAATATATACAAACTTTTTGATTTTAGGTGCAGTATTAGTGCGTTTTTTTTTGGACAGTCGAATATTGCAGATTTTTGTCGATAATGTTAAATTAGCAATTAAACAAGTTTAAGTTTTTTTTCGGAAACTAGAAAGGGGAAATTAATAGCAAATAATGGATAGCAAGAAGTTGCGTATTGAGAAGAATGGGAGTTTTATTGAAGAATCCAAGAAAACAATTACTTATCTTAAGAAGAAAGAAGAATTCTTGAGCAGAATTTTTGAGAACGAGCAGATGCTTATAGTAGTCTGGGCACTGGATGGTAAAGTTGTTTGGTTCAACAGATATACCCAGGCTGTAATTGGTATAGCGGTCGAGGAACAAACAGAAACAGAGAGGATAGATGTAAGTTTAATAATTCCCAAAGACATAATAAGCCGTATAAAAGAACATTTGGACGATACTGAAGATAGAGGCATTCGTTACAAATGTGAAAATCCGATGGTTTTGAAGGACGGCAGACAAATTTATATTATGTGGCATAACAATATTATTTGCGATGATGAAGGGAACAAGTATGTTGTTTCCACTGGTATAGACATTACAGACCTAAAGAATGCTGAAAGGAGACTTGAAGAAGCAAATAGTAACCTTCTTGCTTTAAACGAGGAATTGATGGCTCAACAGGAAGATCTATCTGCAATGAATGAAGAACTTATGGTCCAGGAAGAAGAGTTGAGGCAGAACTTAATTGAAATACAGAGACAGCAGGATGCAATGAAAAGAAGTGAAGAACGCTACAGACTGGTAGTTGAAGGAGCAAGCGATGGACTATGGGACTGGGATTTGATAACGGATACGGCATACATATCCGAGAGATGGAAGGATGTCATTGGTTTTGATAAAGAAGTAGTAAACAACTACTATGAAACATGGACTAAATTTATCCATCCCAAAGATGTTAAAAAAGTCATCAATAATCTACATAAGCATCTTGAGAAAAAGACGCCATTTTACTTATGCGAATACAGGATCAAAATAAAAGACGGTAGATATATATGGATTTTAAGCAGGGGGAAGGCATTATGGGATGAAGAGGGCAGAGCCATAAGGATAGCAGGATCGCACACGGATATTACTGGACGGAAGCAAATGGAAAGCAAGTTAAAATATATGGCCTTCTATGACCCTTTAACCGATCTGCCGCGTCGAGATGTTTTTATGGATAGGCTCAAAGTTGCCATGGCAGATGCAAGAAGGAATAGGAAGAAACTTGCAGTGTTTTTTATCGACCTTGATAATTTCAAAACTATCAACGACTCCTTCGGACATCATATGGGTGACAAGCTATTGAAGAAGATTGCCAAAAAGCTGGCAGTGTGTCTGCGTGAATCAGATACGGTATCCAGAGTGGGCGGTGATGAGTTTGTCATTTTACTGCCTGAAATAATTAGTATTGACGATACGGATAAGGTTGCAAACAGAATATTGGAACTGTTCAACCAACCAATAAAGTTCAATAATTATGAATTGTATGTCACTATTAGCATAGGTATTGCCATATATCCTGACCATGGAAAAAGTGATAGAGCTATACTCAAAAATGCGGATATAGCTATGTACAAGGCTAAAGGAAAGGGGAAAAATGGTTTTCAATATTTTGACAGCACTATGAGGAGCGAGGTAGAATTTGCTAACACAATAAAAAGAGATTTAAGGTTGGCTTTGAAAAAAAATCAGTTCTTTTTGTGCTATCAGCCTCTTGTTGATGTAAGGACTGGTAAAGTAGCGAGCATGGAGGCACTATTGAGGTGGCAACATCCTGAAAAAGGGATGATTAGCCCTTTTCATTTTATTCCTACTGCTGAAGAGACACGACAGATAATACCCATAGGTGAATGGGTGTTAAGGACAGCTTGCAGGCAAATGAAAGAATGGCTTAATATGGGGTATTCTGATTTTAGTGTTTCGGTGAATGTTTCAGTACATCAGTTGCAGCAGCCTGATTTTGCGAAGGTTGTGTTTGATATACTAAACGAAATTGAACTTGACCCGAGATACCTGGAACTGGAGATTACTGAAACCGTCTTTATAAAAGCAATGGACACGGTGGTTAGAAACCTTTATCACTTGAAGGAAGTTGGGGTCAAAATAATAATAGATGATTTCGGAACGGAAAATAGTTCTTTCAGATACATGCAAAAATTTAAGGTTGATGGTTTAAAAATTGACAAGTCGTTTGTGAGTGAGATAAAGGTAGATGTAAATAAGGCTATAGTTGATGCGATTATTTTATTGGGACACAGGATGGAACTCGATGTAACTGTTGAAGGTGTGGAAACAAGAGAGCAGTTTGATTGTCTTGTAGAGTGCGGGTGCGACAAAGTTCAGGGTTATTATTTCAGCAAACCGTTGCCTCCAGACGAAGCTATTCGAATGATTCAGAAAGAATGCCAATATTTCATGCTTTTTCCTCATGCTCAAAAGTGTTGCCAAGAGGCAGACGGAGCGAAAGAAATAAGAGGCGAGGATGAGGCCTGAGGCAAGGATGAAAATACTTAATGTAGTTGTATAAAACAAGAAAAACTTTTTCCTTAGGTAAATAAATCCTTTTCATTAATTTCATTAATAATAATATAGATTGCTGAAATTCTGCAAAGCAACACAAGAAGAAACGATATAATTGCCCGCGATGGGGTGGGGAGGAATTTGTGGTAATTCTTCCCCAAACTGATGCCAAAGAGGCTTTTAAAATTGCGGACAGAATTAGAAGGATAGTAGAAAATCACCTTTTTTCTTATGAAAATATCACTTGCAAAATTACTGTGAGCGTCGGTATAGCTTCAACAAAAGAAGAAGCAGATATTGGAATAGAGCAATTTATTAAAATTGTCGATGAAGCCCTCTACTTGGTTTATTTGAAAGATTGACAGGAGCAATTGAACTAATAAATGATTAGGAGGCGATAAAATGGCTGCTAATATAGCAGATGTAGTTAATGAGGGTGTCTAGCATGAGTGTCTGCATTGTAAAGAAATCTTTTCGGCGGATGAATGGAATGAGGCAACAATGAAACTATGTCGTAATCGAAAAGAAAGGCGAGTATATAAACCTTTTAAGGATGAGCAGAATTCCGATAAGCTCTGGTATCGTTGTCCGAAATGTGGTAAGGATTCTCGCAGAAATTTTATACAAAAAGTGTAGTTGTAAGTAGGCAATTAATAGGTTATAAATAAATACAATTATCTCGACGAGAAAGATGCTTTAAAGGCATCTTTCTATAATTCTACTTCAGGAGGTGGGATAATGAATAAGGCAGAACTTTATATTAGAATTAGGATGGAAGAAAATTTACAGTTTAATAGTAATTTTCTTAATAGAGAAGAAGCTTATGAAGGTTTAATTGAGTCAGTAAAAGAAGATGATAGAGAGGCTTTTGATGTAATTCTTACAGAACTTGAGTTTGATATTTATGGACCTCTTCATGCAAACCATGATTTTACCGAAGAGCAGGTATATGAATTTATGTTTACCGAAATGAAATATAATTTGGAACCTGAAGCGGCGATTAGGCGTATAAAGAGCGACTAAATATTTTTTAACCTTCCCTCTAATAGGTATACTTATGTATATCTATTAAAGGGGGAAAGTGATAAGACAAATATAAGATTACAATTGGTGTTCCAACGGCATATAAGGTAAAAAAAGAATTTTATTGTTACTGTTACTGGGAGCTGCAAATAAGTTAAATTTTATATACAAAAAGCAGGTGGAATGAGTGAAAACCACCTGCTGATTAGACTTGAAATTTTTGTTTGCGGATGGACAATCCCTTATCTATTGTAATTTCTTTTTTTAAAGAACTAAACCTAATCGAGCAAAAGGCTTATCACAGCCCTAAAGGACTACTGTCTATCAGTTTTTTTCGAGCGAGCGAATACGGAAATGGAAAGGTTTTTTTTACATGAACATCAGGGGCGTCGTGAATACATGAATGTTAGATGAAATGTTCCTTGATTTGTGGAGAAAAAAAGCCCCCAAGTGCTTATACTTGAAGGCTAAGTGTTTATATTGCTAAAGGAATCTTTCAGTTTTTTACCTTGATGGTGCAGATAGAATATGTATGCTACAGAAATTATGGTAATCAATCCGCTTAAAGCCAGTCTTAACTCTTCGTTAACAACTGTTTCCCAGGTTCCTATATATCCAAAGATGATAAAAATACTTGCGGAAACGGCCTTAACAAGTTTTTCAGGGATCTTCTTACCTAATACAACACCTACTATTATACCAATGATGTTTGAAATCATCATACCGACAGTAGTACCAAGCCACACCCATAGAAGAGACTGGTATTTTGCTGCTAGTGCAACGGCAGCTAATTGGGTTTTATCCCCCATTTCTGCCATGAAAAATGCTATTGTAACTGTCCAAAAAGGATTAAAATAGATTTTCTTATCTTCGTCCTCAAGTGAATCTCCTCTTAAGGTCCATAGACCAAAGAAGACAAAGGATAAAGCTGCTGCAAGTTGAATTATGTTTAGGGGGATAAATTTAGTAAAGTAGTCACCGACTAATACAGCTAACAAATGATTCAAAAGTGTTGCCATAAACACACCGGCTAATACAACTTTTGCCTTATACTTGGTTGCAAAAGCCATCCCCAGTAATTGAGTTTTGTCACCCATCTCTGCAAGTACGACAAAAATTGTTGATGATAAAAATGCTTCCATTAACTTTTTCCTCCTTTAATTTAATAAAAACAAAAAGACCTATAGACACACCTATAGTGTGTCATAGGTCTCGTTTGACAGGTATAACCAGCCGGTAAGACCAGGCTTTAACAGCCAGTATGTTGACCTTACCTCTTAGAAACTACTCCCCTAAGACTAAGAATTAATATACCATTTCTCACTAAAATTAATTATATAGCATATTATATTTTTTGGCAATAAAATGAGTCTATTGCAACATCGGCGGATATTATTGTAGATGCCGATCCCGTATCTATAAGAAAATTTTTTAAATGAATTTCTTTATCAGCATGAACAAATGCAGCTTCGATAAAAGGCAGACCATATATTGTTTTTATTTGCTTAAATCTTATCGAACAACCAAAATATTTTTGTTTTATTGACAAAAATATTATTTATTTTATATCATATTATATGATTATAAGCGAATATAATCATATAGAAGGTGAAACGATGGAATTAATTGAAGTTTTTAAAGCATTAGCTGATGAAAATAGAGTTAGAATATTGAATTTGTTAATGCAAGAAGAACTTTGCGTATGTGAGATTGAAACTATCTTAAATATTTCTCAATCCAATGCTTCGAAGCATTTAAATAAATTAAAAAATTCAGGCATTATTACATCTGAAAAGAAGGCACAATGGGTTTATTATCAGATATCTGGTAAGTTTAAAGATGAAAATAGTCAACTTTATGAATTCCTAAAAACCAAAGTAGATAAAAATCCTCAATGGTTAAATGATGTTGAAAGACTTAAAAAATATAAAAATAGTAGTTTTACTTGTGAGCAATTAAGAGAATATAAAAGTCAAGTTTTAAATATTTTGAAGCACAATGTGAGAGGGTAAAGAAGTGAGAATCGAGGTAACTCCGGAGGCAGAAAAAATATATTCAACAAAATGGTCAAATGGCATTCATTTTATCAGGCAGTATGAGAGAATGTTGTGGTGGTACTGCTCGAATTGCTACATATAGAATTGGAGTCACCTGAAGATTTATCAGGATACGAAGAAAATAGAGTAAGACAAATTGATATACGAAAAAATTCATATAACTTTGGAGAAACTGCTTTGGTTTAAAAAATTATCAGTAGAAATCGCCTGAAGATTTGAATATCAAATTTGGGAAGGGAATATAAAGCAAGCATTTACATGAATATAAAATGAATATAAGTTATGTATGGTTGTTGAGAAAAGTTTAGTTGTAATCAGATGTAAAATTTAAAAAATTGGAGGAATAAGATATGAGTAATGAAGAGGTAATACAGGAATCAAGAGGATTAGGTTTTTTTGAAAGATATTTGACACTGTGGGTAGCTTTATGCATTATTGCAGGAGTAGCAATTGGACAATTAGTCCCTGTTTTTCCTGAAACATTAAATAAGTTTCAATATGTCCAGGTGTCTATGCCTGTTGCTATATTAATATGGCTTATGATATATCCTATGATGCTTAAAATTGATTTTTCCAGTATTATCAGGGCAACCAAAAAACCCAAGGGGTTAACGGTTACTTGCGTAACTAACTGGCTTATTAAACCTTTTACAATGTATTTTATTGCTGCATTTTTTTTGAAGGTAGTATTTAGTAAGTGGATTGACCCAGGCTTGGCTACAGAGTATCTTGCTGGAGCAGTATTATTGGGGGCTGCACCGTGTACTGCCATGGTGTTTGTATGGAGTCATTTAACAAAAGGAGATCCTGTCTATACACTGGTTCAAGTAGCAGTCAATGATTTGATTTTATTGTTTGCATTTACACCTATTGTAGCATTTTTATTAGGGGTAAGTAATGTAACAGTTCCTTATGATACATTATTCTTATCTGTTATTTTATTTGTTGTTATTCCACTGGCTGGTGGATATTTATCAAGAAAATATATTATTAAACATAAGGGAATAGAATATTTTGAAAATGTTTTTCTCAGGAAGTTTGATAATGTGACTATCGTAGGCTTACTTCTTACTTTAATTATCATTTTCTCTTTCCAAGGAGAAATTATTTTAAGCAACCCATTGCATATTGCTTTAATTGCTATACCGCTTATCATTCAAACATTCTTTATATTCTTTATAGCCTATGGATGGGCAAAGGTATGGAAGTTGTCACATGATATTGCGGCCCCTGCGGCAATGATTGGAGCAAGCAACTTTTTTGAACTTGCTGTTGCGGTAGCAATTTCGCTTTTTGGTTTGGATTCTGGGGCTGCTCTGGCAACGGTTGTCGGTGTATTAGTTGAAGTGCCTGTTATGCTTACACTGGTTAGGATTGCAAATAAAACACGAGATTGGTTTCCGCAGGGAAATACAAGTAGTTCACCTTCAAAAATTTAATTTTAAAATAGACATTTGCATTTAAATATAACAAAGTAGTGTCAATAACTAATGAAACTAAAAGTAGCATTTGTTTGTGTTGGAAACTCTTGTAGGAGTCAGATGGCAGAAGGTTTTACAAAGTATTTTTGCAAAGTATTATGGTAAAGATGTACTTGAAGCCTTTAGTGCAGGAACTAAACCAGCAGAAGAGATTAACCCGAATGCAGTGACCGTTATGAAAGAAGCAGGTATAGATTTGAGCGAACCAGTATCCTAAAATATTACAAAATATTCCTGGTGAACTGGATATTCTAATTACCATGGGTTGTAATGTTAAGTGTCCTTATATACCTTGCAAATTCAGGGAAGATTGGGGATTGGATGATCCAGTAGGGAAACCAATTGAATAATTTAGAAAAACCAGAGATATTATTGAAGAAAAAGTGAAAAAGTTAATAGATAAAATTAAAAATAATGAAATTTAAAAGATAAAGTATAAGATAAAGTTTAGGTAAATAGTTTGAAGGTGACAAAAGAGTGCAGTGAAGTAATTGTCCTGTACTTTTTTATTTCGTATATTTCATGATCCTATTGACAAATAAAATCACCAGTAGTAATATGCTTATATAACCATATGAATATATAGCCATAAATTAATATAACAAGTCAGATAATTTGTTTATGGTGAGATACTCTTATTTAGAGAAAGGGTGAGATGATGGACAAATTAATAAATTTCTTCAAGATACTATCTGATGAAACACGGTTAAGAATTATGATTCTTCTTTACCATCAGGAACTGTGCGTTTGCGAAATATGCGGAATATTGGAATTATCCCAACCGAAAGTTTCAAAACATCTTGCAAAACTTCGAGATATGGGTTTTGTGAGGGATGATAGACAAGAACAATTTATTTTCTACCATTTAAATCTGAAAGATCCAGTATTGAAAGACATTGTGCAAAAAATAGTTGATAATATTGAAAATTATCCAGTTATTCAGAGGGATGTTAAGAGAATTGCCCAAAAAGAGAAATTCCTTCAGCTGTGTAAGAGGTAAAATTTAGTAAAAGAACGAGGGTAAACAGAATGTGTTAACAACGGGAGGGTTAATATATGTTTGCATGGCTTGATCTATTAATTCAACTATTGGTAGAAAAAGTGTTTAAGATTTCTATGTCTACAAGGCTTGGTTCCAGCATACATTTTTTCTTTTATGACACCATAAAAATTGTTATTCTTTTAGCACTTATGATTTTTGCAATATCCTATATTCGAAGTTATTTCCCGCCTGAAAGAACAAAAAAAATATTGGAGAAGTTTGGCGATATTACGGGTAACATTATGGCATCGTTACTTGGAATTGTTACACCGTTTTGTTCCTGTTCTTCAGTACCAATATTTATAGGTTTTGTGGAAGCAGGAATTCCGTTAGGAGTAACCTTTTCTTTCCTGATTACTTCACCAATTGTAAATGAAGCGGCTTTTGCCATTTTATTGGCTTCCTTTGGATGGAAGATTGCTCTTGTATATGTAATTACAGGAGTTATAGTTGGAGTAATTGGTGGGATATTGATTGGCAGCTTACACCTTGAAAAAGAAGTAGAAGAATATGTGTATCAAATTCAAACAGGTGAAGTAGAAATTGAAAAGATGACAGCCAAAGACAGAGCAAAATTTGCCTGGGATAATGTCAAGGACATCGTCAAACGCATATGGATTTATTTATTAATTGGAATTGGCATAGGTGCAATTATTCACGGATGGGCTCCTGCTCCAGTTTTAGCAAAATATGCCGGACCAAATAATCCTTTTGCTGTGTTTGTAGCCGTAGTATTAGGGATTCCTCTTTATTCAAATGCTCTCGGGACTATCCCTATTGCGGAGGCACTTATCAATAAAGGTGTAGGGATGGGTACAGCCCTTGCCTTCATGATGGCTGTAACAGCATTATCCGCTCCGGAGATGGTTCTTTTAAGAAAGGTTATTAAACCTAAACTGATTGCAGCATTTGTGACTATAACAGGAACTGCAATTATTTTAGTAGGATATTTGTTTAATGCGATTGCCCATTTTTTAGTTTAACTGTTATTTCAAAACCTATGGCGAATAAAGGGGGTTACCCCAATGAGCAATTATATTTTATATATTATTACAGTCACTCTTTTGTTTGTATCTTATTTGAGAGACAAACAAAAGACAAACAAAGCACTAATGAAGGCCTGGAAAGCATTTGAAAATATTTTACCCGAATTTCTTGGGGTTATTATGTTAGTTGGAATATTACTTGCAATATTAAATCCTCAAGTTATATCCAGCGTTATTGGGACCCAATCAGGGTGGTTTGGAGTTATTCTTTCAGCAGTAGTAGGTGCAGTTACACTTATTCCTGGTTTTGTGGCATTTCCTACGGCTGCTATGCTTTTAAAAAATGGTGCAGGGTATATGCAAATCGGTGCTTTTGTTTCCACCTTGATGATGGTGGGCGTGGTTACGGCTCCTGTGGAAATAAAATATTTTGGCAAACGGCTTGCCATCGTAAGAAATGTACTCGCATTTCTGTTCTCATTCATTGTAGCATACATTATTGGAAAGGTGGCAGGTGGAATATGAAGTTTATAGAAAGATATAGGTTTTTCCTTATTACTGTCGTAATTACGGGAATTATAACGATAATAAATAGAGATATTGGATTGAAAGCACTTGGAGTCGCAGGATATAGCTTTAAAGAAATGGCACTTGTTATCCCACCTATATTCGTACTTTTGGGTTTATTAGATATATGGGTTCCGCGAGAGACGATGATGAAATATATGGGAGAAGGTTCGGGAATAAAAGGAATTGTTCTTGCCATAATTTTAGGTTCGGCAGCAGCGGGTCCTCTTTATGGTGCATTTCCCGTCGCAGCCGTTTTTATGAAAAAAGGGGTCAAATTCAGTAATATTCTTATATTTATCGGTGCTTGGTCTACTACAAAAATACCGATGTTTTTATTTGAACTTTCTGCATTAGGTGCCCGATTTGCTGTTACAAGGTTGTTGGTTGATATTCCGGGTATAATATTGATTGCATATATTTTATCTTCGCTGATATCTAAAGAACAAGTAATGCAGATTTATCAAAATGCTGAATCAATGTAATGAATAAACTTTCGGTAAAGAAAATATTTGATATAAAATCGAACGTTAAGAAAATATAAATACATGTTTATTTATGTAAGTGCGATAGAAAAAATTTAAAAAATATTAAATATATAGTAAAGGAGAGATTTTAATGTCAAAAAATTGGTATCCAGTTATCAATTATGAGAACTGTATTGAGTGTGGGGCTTGTTTTAATAAATGCTCACATGGTGTTTACAAGAAAGAAGGGAGAAGACCTATAGTTGTATACCCGGATGGCTGTATTGAAGGATGTAGAGGATGTCAAAACTTGTGTCCATCTGGGGCAATTGAATATGTTGGAGATACAGGAGGACAAAGCAATTGCAGTTGTGGGTGCTGTTGTTGATTCTATTTTAATATGGAATTTAAAATATAGAATTTAAATTAATTGGGGGGTAATATTTAATGGTTATTAAAATTTTAGGTTCAGGGTGTGCTAACTGTAAAAAGTTAGAGGCTAATGCAAGAGAAGCGGTAAAAGAACTGGGAATTGAGGCTACTATTGAAAAGGTAGAAGATTTCAAAGATATTATGGCTTATGGTGTTATGAAAACACCAGCTCTTGTAGTAGATGAGCAAGTAAAGATCATGGGCAGAGTACCATCAGTAGAAGACATTAAAAAATATCTGAAGTAAAGAAGTGGTATAAAAGATTATTTTTTTTACTTCATAGGTATATTCTCTGGTATAGAGTCAGGAATATGTTTGCTTCAAGAATCCTTCAAGCCTGAAAATTTATTTGAAACAGGTAGAAAAAGGACAATTATATTAGGACTGCTATTGGCAGTTAAGGCAAATATACTATTTGCCTTAACTGGAAGTGTACTTATAACAATTGCTGTTGGGATAGGTGTATTTTTGAAATAAACTCTTTCCGAGAAAAAATAGAGTTTTTCTGATGAAAACAAAGTGGTTCTGATTGGGGAAGGGTTAAGGGATTAGGTTTAAGGAAAAAGGGAAATTTAGAGAATGCTTGAGAAATAAGGGTTGAGAGGGATTTTGAGCTAATCCCATACTCAACCCCTTTGTTTTTTAGGAGGTAAATGGTTTAAGGGGCAAGGAATAAGGAAAAGCCTTTTGAGATAAGCGTATTTAATGGCGAGCTTATCCTTTATCCCTTATTCCTTTTTCCTTGACACTGCCTTTACGGAACAACTTTTTTTACTAAAATCTCCTCCATATTTGGAAATAGAAGGTGATATATGATTGATTTACGGAAAGACTTTATTTACACCCATAAAATCCCATATAGATTTCATGCGGGTTTGTGGGGAAAAGAAGGGAAAGGTTTTTTATATGAACATTTTGCAGGAGTTTAACAATTTATGCAGAAAAAGCCAAGAAATTGTCAAACTTAGGAAGATCAAGGCTGTTCTTCGAATATAGCCAAAAAGGAGAATATCATGGCTCGAATTACCATTGAAACTGGCAGACACGGAATGGTTATTGTCCGTATACCTTATGATCCTGAACTACTTGCAAAGATAAAGACTATTCAGGGACGTTGCTGGAATCTCACGGAAAAGTATTGGACTGTCCCCCATAAACAAGGTATTGTGCAAGTTCTCTTAAACCTCTTCGCCCCTGAACCGGTGGGAATAGATTCTAAACTACAGTATATGGAGGGCGGGAAATAAAAGAGATAGAGACAAATGGGTTAAAGATTCTAGAGTATTTAGAAGGTGAACTAAAACTTAGGGGATACAGCCCGAAGACCCGCAAAGTGTATCTTGGGCATATGAGACGTTTTTTTAACTTCTGTGGAGAAGAACCACAGAAGTTAGGAGAAAAGGAGGTGCGGAAATACCTGTTGTACCTGTTGGAAGACCAGGCCAATTCTCATACCTATGTTAATCAAGCATTAAGTGCTCTAAAGATTATGTTTAGGTATGTTCTAGAGAAACCCGGAGTAACAGTTGACATTCCGCTCGGTGCACAGCCTACGCTATTCTTTTGCCACCCATTTACTGGAATCAGGAACTGATTTGCGTTATATTCAGGAGTTACTCGGGCACAAAAGTTCAAAAACAACTGAAATTTACACCCACGTAAGTAAGCGTGATATAGGAAGGATTCAAAGTCCACTAGACCGTTTGATTTCTCAACATAA
>JASKKH010000036.1 GCA_030154265.1 Clostridia bacterium | reverse complement strand
CAGCAGCTTCTATTGCTGAAGCTTCCTGATCCATATTAAAGGAATACCTAAGCATCATAGCTGCTGAAAGAATTGTAGCTAAAGGATTTGCCTTCTTTTGCCCAGCTATATCAGGTGCTGACCCATGGATAGGTTCATAAAGGGCCACTTTACCTCCAATACTGGCAGAAGGCAGCATACCAATCGAGCCAGTTAAAACGGATGCCTGGTCACTGATAATGTCTCCAAAGGTATTTTCAGTTACTATAACATCAAACTGGGTTGGTTTTCGTACTAGTTGCATAGAACAGTTATCAATATACATGTGGTCAACTTTAACTTCAGGATATTCACCTTTAATCCGCTCAACAGTATCTCGCCATAATTGAGAACTTGTAAGAACATTTGCCTTATCTACACTTGTCAGATGGCGGTTGCGACGGGCAGCAATTTTAAATGCTAAACGGACTATTCTTTCAATCTCTTCTGTTGAGTAGCTCATGGTGTCATAAGCTACTTCTCCGGTATCTGTCTTTTCCCTACCCTTTTTGCCAAAATAAAGGCCTCCTGTTAACTCACGTACAATAAGTAAGTCAGTACCCTCAACTATTTCTTTTTTTAATGGTGAAGACTCAACTAAGGGTTTATATAGATACGCCGGACGTAAGTTTGCGTAAAGGCCCAGTTCCTTTCGTAAGGGTAGAAGTGCTGCTGTCTCAGGTCTTTCAGCAGGTGGCAAGGTATCCCATTTAGGTCCACCAACAGCTCCCAGGAAAACAGCGTCACTCTGCCGACAAAGCTCCAGAGTTTCATCCGGTAAAGCATGTCCTTTTGCATCAATGGCTGCGCCACCAATCAATGCTTCAGTAAATTCAAACTCCACACCCTTTTGGCGACCAATTTCTTTTAAGACTTTAATAGCCTCTGGAACTATCTCCGGACCTATACCGTCACCTGGTAAAACAGCAATTTTATACACTTTGCCTGACCCTCCTTGCCACATATGGCATTAATCCCCCGGCAGCAATGATTTCCTGCATAAAAGGAGGAAATGAAGCTGCACGGTAGGTTTCACCCTTAGTCAAGTTAACAATTTCACCTTTATCGACATCAATCTTTATTTCATCTCCGGCCTCTATACTTTTAGCCGCTTCTGGCGATTCTAAAATCGGTAATCCAATATTTATTGCATTTCGGTAAAAAATACGGGCAAAGGAACCGGCAATTACAGCTGATACCCCAGCAGCTTTAATAGCTATTGGAGCATGTTCACGCGAACTGCCGCAACCGAAGTTTTTCCCAGCAACGATTATATCTCCCGGCTTTACTTGTTTAGCAAAATTGGGGTCAGCATCCTCCATACAATGTAGGGCCAATTCCTTTGGATCGAAAGTATTTAGGTATCTTGCTGGTATAATGACATCGGTATCTATATCATTACCAAAGGTATGTGTCTTTCCTTGAATAATCATTTGACAACCTCCTCAGGTGCAGCAATACGCCCTTTAACAGAACTAGCAGCAGCAACAGCCGGTCCAGCAAGATATACTTCACTTTCAGGATGCCCCATACGACCAACAAAGTTACGATTTGTAGTAGCTAGAGCCCGTTCTCCTTTAGCCAGGATGCCCATGTGGCCACCTAAACAAGGTCCACATGTAGGAGTAGAAACGACAGCGCCAGCTTCTATAAAGATATTTATAAGTCCTTCTGCCATAGCCTCAGCATAAATTTGCTGAGTACCCGGAATGATAATAACCCTTACTTCAGGGTGAATTTTTTGCCCCTTTAGTATTTCTGCAGCTACACGCAAATCTTCCATACGACCATTTGTACAACTACCAATTACAACCTGATCGATTTTTATGTCGCCTAATTCATAAACGCTTTTGGTGTTTTCTGGAAGGTGGGGTAAGGCAACCTGGGGTCCAATGTTATTTACATCAATATCATATACCTTAGCATAGTTGGCATCTGGATCACTCTGGAAAATCTTATAATCTCTTTTCAAGCGACCCTTTATATAATCTAGGGTTTTTTCATCCACATGGAATATTCCATTCTTCCCGCCAGCTTCAATAGCCATATTGGCCATGGCAAATCGACTGTCCATAGAAAGGGCCTCTATAGCTTCTCCACTAAATTCCATGGACATATAACGTGCACCGTCAACACCAATTTGACCAATAGTATAAAGGATTAAATCTTTTCCTCTCACCCATGGCTTCAAATTACCATGGTAACGGAAGTGTATCGTTTCAGGCACTTTAAACCAGCATTCACCGGTTGCTATAGCCGCAGCCAGATCAGTAGAACCTATTCCGGTAGCAAAAGCACCCAAAGCACCATATGTGCATGTATGGGAATCAGCTCCAATAACCAAGTCACCTGGGCCTACCAAACCTTGCTCTGGTAGTAAACAGTGTTCTATTCCCATGCGGCCAATTTCAAAGTAATTAGTGATGCCCTGTTCCGAGGCAAATTCACGTAATACCTTGGCCTGTTCGGCAGATTTAATATCTTTGGCTGGAGTAAAGTGATCCGGTACTAAAGCAATGCGCTCAGAATCAAAGACCTTCTTGACCCCAAGCGCTTTGAATTCCTTAATAGCCGGTGGTGCAGTAATATCGTTTCCCAGAGCCAGATCTATCCTGGCATTAATTAATTGCCCCGGCTCGACCCGCTCTAATCCGGCATGGGCTGCCAGAATTTTCTCAGTTATAGTCATCCCCATGATTATTCCTTCTCTCCATATCTCCCATATTTTATTAAATCATCGGAACCTATCTCCTAGCTATTAACAGCAACGTTACCTAATACTTCTTCACCTTTCTCATAAACCACTTTATTAACGGCACTAAGATAGGCACGTGCACTTGCTTCTAAAACATCAGTACTAATACCTCGGCCAATAAAGAGCTGACCGTCATATTCTATTTTTGCCGTAACCTCACCAACGGCATCCTTACCACCAGTAACAGCATCAAGACTATAGGATTTGAGGCAAACGGGAATCCCAGTGGCCTTATCAATAGCTTTAAATGCAGCATCTATAGGCCCTTCTCCACAAGCTGCCTCTTCCTTTAAGGTGTCTCCAATACGTATACCAATGGTTGCCGTTGGTACAACCTTATTTCCTGTGGAAATATGAATAGATTCCAGGACAAATTTTTCTGGAATGTGTTTTATTTCATGTTCAACAATTGCTTCGAGATCCCGATCAGTAATTTCTTTCTTACGATCAGCCAATTCTTTAAAGCGTTTAAATGCTGTATCTAATTCTTTTTCTCCAAGATTAAATCCCAGTTGTTCTAGTCTTTGCTTTAAGGCATGACGTCCTGAATGTTTACCCAGGTAAATATTATTCTGGAATGAACCGATCATTTCGGGGTTCATAATTTCATATGTTGTCCGCTCTTTCAGGACACCGTCCTGGTGAATACCTGCCTCATGAACAAAAGCATTCTTACCGACAATAGCCTTATTATATTGAACAGGCATACCCGTAAGCCTGCTTACCAACTTACTGGTACGATAAATTTCACCTATAGAAATACCTGTCTTATAGCCGTAGAAATCACGGCGAGTATGAAGAGCCATAATCAATTCTTCCAGTGCAGTATTTCCGGCTCTCTCGCCAATGCCATTTATCGCTCCTTCTACCTGCAAAGCTCCATTGGAGATAGCTGCAAGTGAATTGGCTACTGCCAATCCTAAATCATTATGGCAATGTACACTGATTTTAACTTTGTCAATGCCTGGTACTTTTTCTCTAATCTCAGCAATACGACGACCAAATTCTTCCGGAGTAGCATAACCAACAGTATCAGGTATATTAAGAACAGTAGCTCCAGCTTCAACAGCCGCGGCCAATACCTGACACATAAAGTCCATATCACTCCTGGAAGCATCTTCAGGTGAAAACTCTATATCTGAACAATAACTTTTCGCCCTGGCAACACCTTTACGAACTGCTTCTAATACTTCTTCTCTGGTCATACGTAATTTATGCTTTAAATGAATGTCAGAAGTTGCAATAAAAACATGGATACGCGCTTTTTTAGCATACTGTAAAGCTTCCCAGGCACGGTCGATATCACGGTCATTAATTCTTGCCAGACCGGCTATTACCGGCCCTTCAACTTCACGGGCAATTGCTTTAACAGCCTCAAAATCACCGGGCGAAGCAATAGGAAAACCTGCTTCAATAACATCAACCTTAAGACGTGCCAACTGATGAGCAATTTCTAGTTTTTCTTCAATATTAAGACTTACACCGGGTGATTGTTCTCCATCACGTAAGGTCGTATCGAAAATATAAATCCTTTTATCATTTTCTGGCAAAAGGCATCAACCTTCCCTTTGAATAAAACACTTAGTTATAAAAATATAAATATTAATCCGGCATAATCATTTCGTTAAGACCTGCCCCAGGCGGAACCATGGGATAGACCATTTCTTCCTCACTTATTAAACATTCAATAAGAGTTAAACGATTATTTTTCATAGCCTGGGATAGTACCGGTAATACATCTTCTTTTTTAGTTATACGTAAACCTTCTGCTCCATAGCACTCTGCTAAACGTACAAAATCGGGATTTCCTGTAAATTCAATAGCAGTATATTGTTTTTCATAATAAAAATGTTGTAACTGGCGAACCATTGCCAGACTCTGATTATTAAAGAGCAAAATTTTTAAAGGCAAACCCTGCTCCATAGCTGTAGCTAATTCAGGCATGTTCATTTGGAAACTACCATCACCAGTAATAAGCCAGACTTGCATATCTTTAGATGCCAACCCAGCACCAATTGCAGCTGGCAACCCGTAACCCATAGTACCCAGACCACAAGAAGAAATATAAGTGCGGGATTTTGTATAACCATAAAAAAGTGCAGCCCACATCTGGTGCTGACCTACATCAGTAGTTATAATAGCCTGTCCGCGTGTCATTTCACCCAGACGCTCGATTACCCACTGAGGACGTACTTCTCCTCCAGGCCCATATGTTAATGGATATTTGTTACGTAATTCTTTTATTCGTTTAAGCCAAGCATCATGTCTACTGGTTTCTACCAAAGGAAGCAATTCTTTTAGTACGCTGCTTATATCGCCAACCAAAGGTAAGTCTACTCTTAGGTTTTTGCCAATTTCTGCAGGATCTATATCTAGATGAGCAATCTTTGCTTGGGGCGCAAATTTTTCTATGGCCCCTGTTACCCTGTCATCGAAACGAACTCCTAACCCTATTAAAAGATCACATTCCGTAAAAGCATGGTTAGCACAAGGCTTACCATGAAGTCCAACCATACCTACTGATAATGGGTGATTTTCCGGAAAAGCACCTAACCCTGTTAACGAAGTTGCCACAGGAACCTGAATTTTTTCTGCCAGTTCAAATACTAAATCTTCTGCCCCAGAAGCTACAACCCCACCACCGACAAAGAGCAGCGGACGCTCAGCTTCCTTTATTAATTTTGCTAAGGCACGTACTTGCCCTGGATGTCCCTTATAAGTAGGTTTGTATCCCCTCAACTCGATTTTTTCCGGAATGGGTGCTTTACAAGGGGCTAATGCTACATCTTTAGGTATATCTACAAGTACCGGACCTGGACGCCCGGTTTTAGCAATATAAAATGCTTCTTTGGCAATACGCGGCAATTCTTCGACGTTATTTACCAGATAGTTATGTTTAGTAATGGGAATAGTTATTCCCGTAATATCTGTTTCCTGAAAAGCGTCACTACCAACCATAAAAGTTGGCACCTGTCCAGTAAAAATCACCACTGGAACAGAATCCATATAAGCAGTTGCGATGCCAGTCACTAAATTAGTAGCTCCAGGACCTGAAGTGGCAAAACAGACACCTGTTTTACCACTGATCCGAGCATAGCCACTAGCAGCATGGACGGCACTTTGCTCGTGGCGTACTAAAACATGTTTAATGTCTGTCTTAGCCAACTCATGATAGAGTGGCAAGACAGCACCGCCAGGATAACCAAAGACTATTTCAACACCTTCATTTTGAAAGACTTCCATTAACACTTGGCTGCCAGTACGTTCTTTAGATTGCTGAACCATCACCACTGGCCTCCATTCCTTTAGTCTTTGCACCGCGAATCATGGCAATCTTACCTGTACGAACCATTTCACGGATACCAAAGGGTTTGAGAGAAGCCTCAATTGCATCAATTTTTTCTTCATCACCAGTTGCCTCTATGATCACACTATTACGTGCTATATCAACAATCCTGGCTCTAAATATTTCAACTATCTGCATGATTTCGCCCCGAACATCCGGTTCAGCATTAACTTTAATAAGGACCAGTTCTCGTCCAACATAAGGCTCATCAGTAATATCGCTGATTTTTATAACATCAATAAGCTTATTGAGCTGTTTTTCAACTTGCTCAATAATGTGTGCATCTCCCTCAACAACAATAGTCATACGAGAAATAGAGGGATTTTCAGTATGGCCTACAGCCAAACTATGAATATTGTATCCCCGGCGACTGAAAAGTCCGGCAACACGAGTCAAAACTCCAGGGCGATTTTCAACTAAGACTGAAAGAGTACGTTTCATCATTCGTTATCCCCCAATACCATTTTGTCAAGGGTGCCCCCTGGTGGCACCATGGGAAAGACATTTTCTTCGCGGTTAATTTTAGCATCAATGAAAAATGGGCCTTTTGTTTCCAGTGCTTCTTTCAAAGCAGGAATTACTTCTTCCTTTTTGGTGATTCGCCGGGCCGGTATATCGTAGGCCTCAGATAATTTTACAAAATCAGGATTACCAATCATATCTACATAAGAATAACGCCGATCATAGAATAATTCTTGCCACTGACGAACCATGCCCAAGTAAGCATTATCAAGTAATAGTATTTTAATCGGAAGCTTATATTGATTAATAACCGCTAACTCATGAGCATTCATCTGGAAACTGCCATCACCAGTAATTGCCACTATAGTTTCTTCAGGTTTAGCAAAAGCTGCTCCTATGGCAGCAGGAATGCCAAAGCCCATGGTTCCCAAGCCACTTGAAGTTAAATAAGCCCGGGGACGATCCATGGGGTAATATTGTAAAGCCCAGATCTGGTGCTGACCAACATCTGTGGTAACTATAGCCTCACCATTAGTTAAATTATATAATTGCTCAATAATATATTGAGGCTTTAGACCACAATCCCCATAAGTAAGTGGGTTTTCATCTTTCCATTTTTGGATTTGTTCGCACCAATCTGTGCGTTTTCTTTTTTCAGTTAATTTTTCTAATAAAGCTGCTACGCCCTTACGGGCATCACTTACAATAGGCACATGTGTAGAAAGGTTTTTACCAACTTCAGCAGCATCAATATCAATGTGAATAATTTTCGCCTGAGGAGCAAAGGCCTCTATTTTAGCAGTAACCCTATCATCGAAACGTACACCTACAGCAATAATGAGGTCAGTTTCCCCAATAGCTAAATTTGCAGGCACCATCCCATGCATACCCACCATACCAACAAAGAGGGGATGCGTCTCTGGAAAAGCTCCTTTCCCCATCATACTTATGATTACGGGAATATCCTGCTCCATAGCCAGTTGTCGCACTTCTTCATGTGCACCGGAGGCAATAACACCACCTCCCACAAAGAGCAGTGGCTTCTTGGCACTTTGTATAACTTTAACTGCTTGTTCTACCTGGAAGGCATGAGGCTCCTCTGTAACACGATAGCCTGGTATATTTAATTTAGGAGGATAGTCAAAAACTGCGCGCTGGATAGTTATGTCTTTGGGAATGTCGACAAGAACCGGTCCAGGTCTTCCAGTAGTTGCTATATAAAAAGCTTCATGGATAGTAGCTGCCAGATCATTTATATCCTTAACCAAATAATTCGCCTTGGTTATAGGAAGGGTAATACCTGTAATATCTGATTCCTGAAAAGAATCATGCCCTATCATCGATGTGCTGACCTGACCAGTAATTGCTACCATTGGAATAGAATCCATATACGCATCGGTTATACCTGTTACTAAATTTGTTGCTCCGGGGCCAGAAGTAGCAATACATACCCCTGCTTTACCAGTAACCCTGGCATAACCCTCTGCCGCAAGAGCAGCCCCCTGTTCATGGCGGGTAAGAATATGGCGGATATTAGATACCGCTAATTCATGGTAAAGCGGTAAAACTGCACCGCCTGGAATACCAAATACGGTATCCACACCTTCTGCCTGCAGCGCTTTAATAATAATTTGTGAACCTGTTATCTTTTTCTGTTCAACTCGATCCCCAATTGGAGAAACACCCCCTGTAAATTATAAATACTTTTTATTTTTTATGCTAAGCGATTCCCGGTATGCATCTAGATGGACACCTATCGGGAATCAACTTATAACCTGATTTTAATTAAATTTTATTCTAAAACGGCTCCCTTTGCCCCCGAAGTTACTAACCTTGCATAGCGAGCTAAATAGCCACTGGTTATCTTCGGCTCTGGTGCCTTCCAATTTTGTCGGCGCTGGTTAATTTCTTCTTCGGAAACCTTTAACTCTAACTTACCAGCTTCTATATCAATAGAAATTATATCTCCTTCTTCAACCAAGCCAATAAGGCCTCCCGCTGCAGCTTCAGGTGATACATGGCCGATGGATGCTCCTCGACTGGCACCTGAGAAGCGGCCGTCGGTAATTAAAGCTACCGAACTATCCAGACCCATACCGGCTAAAGCAGCCGTTGGACTTAGCATTTCTTGCATACCAGGGCCACCTTTAGGTCCTTCGTAACGAATAACGATAACATCTCCCGGTTTAATCTCTTGTCCCATTATAGCTGAAAAAGCTTCTTCTTCGCTGTTAAATACCCTTGCTGGCCCTTCATGCTGCATCATTTCCGGTAAGACAGCACCCTTTTTAACAACAGCTCCTTCTGGGGCTAAGTTACCATAAAGGATACCAAGACCCCCTTCAGGACTGTAGGGCTCTTCCAAGCTTCTAATAACATCACGGTTTTTCACTTCACTGTTTTTAATGTTTTCACCAACTGTCTTGCCATTAATCGTCATTAAACTTGTATCAATAAGTTGTTTTCTATTAAGTTCATGCATTACAGCCTGAATACCACCGGCTTCATCAAGGTATTGAATAGCCTGTTCGCCAGCCGGGAATAATTTACATATCTGAGGAGTCCGTTTGTTAATAGCATCAAACGTATCAAGATCCAGTTTAACTCCTGCTTCCCTGGCAATAGCCGGTAAATGTAAACAGGTATTTGTGGAGCCGCCGAGTGCCATATCAACAGCTACAGCATTCTCAAAAGCCTTTTCAGTCATTATATCTCTGGGTTTGATATCTTCTTTCAGAACTTCCATAATACGCATCCCAGCCTCTTTAGCCAAGCGCAAACGAGCACCACTAACAGCTGGTATGGTTCCATTACCCGGCAAGCCCATTCCTAAAGCCTCTACCATACAATTCATTGTATTAGCAGTAAACATTCCCGAACATGAACCACAGCCTGGACAAGCACAATTTTCAAGTTCTGTCAGTTCAGCTTCCGTCATTTTTCCTGCTTGAGTAGCTCCTACAGCCTCAAACATTGTACTTAATGATACATCTTTTCCCTGATAACGACCAACTAACATTGGCCCACCGCTAACAAATATAGACGGAATATTCAGACGTGCTGCGGCCATCAACATGCCTGGTACAATTTTGTCGCAGTTAGGAATAAATACTAAAGCATCAAATGGATGAGCTATAGCCATTACTTCAACCATATCGGCAATTAACTCTCGGCTAGCCAACGAATATTTCATACCGATATGGTTCATTGCAATACCATCACAAACACCTATTGTGGGAAACTCCAATGGAGTCCCGCCCGCAAGGCGAACCCCTGCTTTAACTGCATCCGCTAAAGCATCTAAATGATAGTGACCCGGAATAAGGTCGTTCTGGGGATTAACTATACCTATAATCGGTCTTTCAATCTCTGCATCAGTAAGCCCCATAGCTTTAAATAAAGAACGATGGGGCGCCTTAGCCAACCCCATTTTCATAGCATCACTGCGCATGGTTTTTCCCTCCCTAAATTAAAATATTGGTTATGTGTATATTTCCGGGCCATCAGTTTTAGTCAATTCTCTGAACATTGTTATCAAATCTTTTGTAATGGGACCAGGACGCCCATCTCCAATAATTCTATTATCCAGCTTAACAACGGGGATAGCTTCCGCTGCAGTACCTGTCAGAAAACATTCATCAGCAACATAAACATCATGACGTGTAAATACCTTTTCATAAACAGGTATCCCAGCTTCTTTTGCTAACTCCATAACTACATTACGGGTTATTCCTTCTAATAAGCCAACATACGGTGGAGGAGTTATTAACTGACCTTCTTTAACAATAAAGATGTTATCCCCTGTAGCTTCGGCCACGAAACCTTCTTTATTTAAAAAAAGCCCCTCGGGAGCCCCTGCTTTGCTAGCCTCTATTTTAGCCATAACGTTATTTAAATAGTTTAAAGATTTAATCCGAGGATCCAAAGCATCAGGAGCATTTCGCCGAGTACCTACAGTTACCAATTCCAAACCTTTTTCATATAATTCAGCTGGGTAAAGTTGTATAGCCGCGGCTATACAAAAAACCGAAGCCTTTGGGCATTTTTCTGGATCTAAGCCTAAATCTCCTCTACCTCGCGTTACAACTAAACGAATGTAAGCATCTCGTAAATTATTCCGGCGACAGGTTTCTAGTACCACATTAGTCATTTCTTCTTTGCTCAAACCTGGGTCAAGGTTTATTGACCGAGCAGATTCGAATAGACGTTCGATATGTTCTTTTAAACGAAATACTCTACCATGATAAGCACGTATTCCCTCAAAAACCCCATCGCCATACAACAATCCATGATCAAATACTGATAACTTCGCTTCTTCTTCGTCAACATACTTTCCATCAAGATAAATAATTAACCCCAAGAATTTTTCCTCCTCTTCCGTCCGGTCGGTAACGCCAAAAACAAATTACAAAGGCCGTAAATATATTTATCCTTCAGTATAATTATCCACATATAAGGTGTCAAGAACTTTTACTCTATATTTAATGTTAAGTCTTTATTAAGAAAAAACCGCTTACAAAAAGCGGTTTTTAGAGTTAATTATTATTTATATTTTATAATATCCTAATATCTTATTTTTCTCTTTATTTGGATAAAACTACTCTTCCGCAACAATATTATTAGTTAAGTCACCAATTCCTTCAATTCGAACAGTTACTTTATCACCCGGCTCCATTGGTGCAGTACCCTCAGGTGTTCCTGTTAAAATAACATCTCCGGGTTCTAACGTCATAACTGAACTGATAAATTCGATTAAAAAGTCAACCTTGAAAGCAAGATTTGAAGTACTGGTATCTTGCTTTACTTCATCATTAAGTAAGGTTTGAAGCCTAACATTTGATGGATCAAGGTCTGTTTCAATCCACGGACCAAGCGGACAGAAAGTATTAAAACCTTTAGCTCTGGTCCATTGTCTGTCCTTTTTCTGAATGTGGCGGTCAGAAACATCATTACCACATGTATAGCCAAGGATATAATCTTTAGCATCTTCACGTGAAACTTTGTATGCTCTACGTCCAATAACAACGCCAAGTTCACCCTCAAAATCCATACGACGAGTGCGTTTAGGCTTAATAATAGATTCACCCGGCCCAATAATAGAGGATGGGGGTTTTAAAAAGATAATCGGCTCATCTGGCATTTTAAGATTCCACTCTTCTGCATGGTTAACATAATTCAAACCTAAACAAACCACCTTGGTAGGTTCAGATGGAGCCAACAGTTTAACATCAGCAAGTTTATATGCCTTCCCTGTCGGCTTTAAATTGGCTATATCAGCCCCGGACAATTCCAGTATTTCTTCTCCTTTAATCTCCCCATAAGCTACTTGATCCTGATAACTGAATCTAGCTAGTCGCAAAAACGACACCTCCGTTATTGTTATTGTCTTATCTCTTATTCGACGTTATTTTATTTTTACCTTTTTAGTATTATTTTTCTATATTATTATAGCTAATTAAATTTTTCACCCACATAATCTAATTAATGTTGTAACATAATTAAACTAAAGGAGGTGGGCTATTTGGCAAATTTAAACGAACTAAATATTGCACAACTAAACGAGGAACAATTAACCCGGTTACGCGAAGCTGAAAGAGCAATAAATTCACAGGGGAATAATAATGTATTCTTAATGGCACTAAACAAGAAAACAGATTAGTAAATAATAACCCGGGTAAAATTCCCGGGTTCGTTTAATAAATTAATGGCAGCCACTACAACTACTACAAGATCCAGAGCTGCAATTTCCAGAAGAACAAGCTTCCCCTTTGCGAGTATAAAGGAAACCGGTAAATCTTTGACTTGCCTTACCTCCACATTCTGGACATTTTACATTATCTTTGTCTTTAATAGCAACAAATTTACTGAATTTGTGTCCGCATGACTCACACTTGAAATCATAGGTAGGCATTATATCCAACTCCTTGCTTGTTTATGTTATAGTCAGGCATCTCTTCTTCGGATAAAACACGAACAACTGAATATTTAAGTTCTTCCGCCAAGTCAATTATTGTTTTTTCTTTAAAAGCTTTCCCAGAATCGTTAAATAACAACTTAACTTTGGGCCGATAGGATTGCCCCCGCCTAGTACCAATAACAACAGCTATATCTCCACTATTTAGTTTAACTAAGGTTCCAACTGGATAAACAGCTATATTATATAAAAAAGCCTCAACAATTTTATAATCATGAGTAAAATTCCCAGCTGCAGCTAACATTTCATAAGCCTCATAATTAGGGAAAGCCGGACGATAAATACGATCTGCTGTCAGTGCATCAAAAACATCTACAACCCCTGTAATACGAGCAAATTCATGGATATCCTCTCCCTTTAAACCCTGAGGATAACCACTTCCATCGTAACGTTCATGGTGCTGTAATGCTACCTGGGCTGAAACCTGACTAATACCTTTTTGTTGCCTTAGCATTTCATAACCTAACTCACTATGGCGGCATATCTCTTTATATTCTTTTGGTGTTAATTTCCCAGGTTTATTTAAAATATTAAGAGGTATACATACTTTCCCTATATCATGTAATAATGCTCCGATCCCTAATAATTTCAAAGCCGCACGACTATAATTCAGGGTTATACCAGTAAGTAATGCTAAAATACAAACGTTAACTGAATGAGCAAAAGTATAGTCATCCATTGTTCGAATGTCAGATAAGTTAATCATAAGACTATTTTGATCTAACAAATCTTCAATTATTGTGTTAACTAATTGTTGAATAGAACTATCAGTTAAAAGAGGTATATGCCGCTTTTCTTAGGACTGGTCATTAAATACATTTTTAATTATTTTTACAGCTTTTAAACGTGTTTGTTCATTGACAACATCCGGCACTTCAACATCGCCAAGGTACTTATCGGTTATATAAACCGCCGGAACCTTTAACATTTTCAAATGCCTTATATAACTCTGTTTTATTACTACGCCTTTATTAAGCAAAATATGGCCATCAGCATCATAAATAGCCTTGGCTACAACCATCCCCGGTTTCAAACTATCTATTGGCATCTTGCGCACGAGTCAGGGGCACTCCTTTTTATCTTATAAGTGTCCCTATCTAACTTCTACAAAAAACTTCGGAATTCCTCTTTTTCCCAAAAAATTGTCTAAATTCAGGAGGAAATATTATGCCCCAATGGCCCTTTAAAATACCGATATCCCCTATGGAACCCATAAAAAATGATAGTCCTTTTGATGATCCCGATTATAACTTTCAAGTTAAATGGGATGGCATCCGCTGCTTAGCTTATATTGCTAAACCTAATGTAATTCTTTATAATCGAAAACTTCATGCTCGTACCCTCCAATACCCTGAACTACAGGTATTAAAAGAAGCCTCTGCTGACAACTTCATTTTAGACGGTGAAATCATCTCCATATCTGACGGACGCCCAAGTTTCCCCACTGTCATGAAGCGCGAGCAAGCAAATAACCCTACAAATGTAAAAAAGCTCCAAAAGGAGTTTCCGATTTCCTATATGGTCTTTGATATTCTCTGCCTAAACGGCCACAGTATTTTAGATGCCCCCCAAGAAGAAAGAGCCGAAATATTAAAACCAATAATAAATAATCTTCCTTCTATTTATGCCGTTGATACTTTTAAAGGTCAAGGTATAACCCTCTTTAATTCCTGTAAAGAAAAGAACTTAGAGGGGATTGTAGCTAAAAAAAGAAACTCTCCTTATTTAATAGGTGCTAAAAGTACCTTCTGGAAAAAAATAAAGGCCTACCGCCAACAATTATGTATAATTGGTGGTATGGCCTTTAATAAAAATATTGTCACATCATTATTGGTTGGAGTCTGGAATAACGATAATCTTATTTTTGTAGGAAGCGTTAGTTCTGGTCTAAATAGAAATATAGGCCAGGAACTTGCGGGAATTGCAGAAAAGTTTAAAATTCCTAATTGCCCTTTTAAATCAATCCCACGGCAAAACAACGCTAACTATAAGTGGGTTGAACCACAACTAGTAGTTTTAGTTGAATTCCTGGAATGGACTGAACATCTAAGATTACGCCATCCCCGTATTATCGATTTCCCAGCAATTGATCCTTCTAAAGCAACTTTAAAATAGGACAAGTTTTATTACTTCTATTGATTATGGGGAAAAATATCGCTACCGGGATCCTTTTGTTGACGAATAATGTAATAACCTGCCAGCAAGACAGCTCCACCAATGATAATAATACCGTAAATCATTTTGTTTTCACCTCGTGTGTTTGACAATAACAATTCTTTTATTTAAGTATAAATAATAATGTTTAGTTAATCAATCTACTTCCAAAAAATAATCCCCAGGTTTAATAAACCCGGGGATTGTGATGATTTTATACTAAATTAAATACATATAAAGCAATCATTCCGTAAAGTCCTGTTGCAGCAAGGTAGTAAATTGTAGGCAAGAATGTACGACGTAAGATAAGTCCTTCTTTACCTACTAAACCGACAACTGCGGCAGCAGCAACTGCATTATGAACACAAATCATATTTCCAGCAGCACCACCGACAGCCTGTAAAGCAACTACAATACGTTGTGAAACACCAATTATATCGGCAACTGACCATTGGAATAATGAGAGGGTCATGTTACTGATTGTATTGGAACCTGCGATCATAGCACCCATAGCACCAATTATAGCACAGAAAGCCGGCCAGGCATTACCTGCAAAGATCAGCAACAAATTTAGCTAATAATATAGGCATGCTTTCTAAGCCACTATTATTTAGATTTGACATAATGAAAATACGTACCATAGGCACTGTAAAAATAAGGGCTGTAGAAGCATTTAGTAATTGTCCTGCTGATTCTTTTACGGCCGCAAATAGATGATTTAATCCCAAAAAAATCCCGTACTACAATAAAAGTGGTACGGGATTAATTATTTATGACGCGATTTCAATGCAAAAGCGAGGCTAAAAATTTAGGAAAAAGACTTTTGGGACAACCCCTTTACTCCCAATCTGATTTTCTAGAACACGTTAATTTTGAACACATAGACCGCCAGCATACCAAGGGTTCCTGCCATAGCAGAATAGATTAGCACCGGAATTAAATTGCGCTTA